>DATCWO010000176.1:0-6733 GCA_036566325.1 Burkholderiales bacterium
ATCACGGCGGGATGCGTCGATTCGCGCGCCACCAGCGTCGCCATGGTGGCCACGAGTTGCACGTCATGCCGGGGGATATCGCGTTCGAGGTCGACCGAGCCGCGCGGCAGCGACACCTTGGATAGATAAGGAAAGCGGCGCGCATAAGCGTCGGCCTGCGCTAGATTCATGGTGCGCACTTCCGGCGTATACAGCGCAATCCATACTGCGGCCGAATGCACCGGGCCGACCGCGAACACCACATCCGCCTTGCCTTGCTGCAAGGCGGTAATGGCGCTCAGGCCGCCGAGCGGGAGCAGCCTGGCGTTGTCCGCCCGCACGCCATTGGCCTGCAACAGTTCAAGCGCAAGACTGCGCGTGCCGCTGCCGTCCGGGCCGACGGCGATACGCTTGCCCCTGAGTTGCGTCAGCCGATTAAGCGGCTGCTGTCCGCGATAGAAAATCCACAGCGGTTCGAGATAGAAGCTGCCGAGCGAAACCAGCTCCTCGCTGCCCTCGCCCTTGCTGAGTCCGCCCTGCACGAAAGCCACATCGACACCGCTGTCCGGGTCGTTCAGGCGTTGCAGATTTTCCAGCGCGCCGGCGGACGGTCGCTCGCGCAGTTCGATGCCGTTACGTTCGAGGATGGGCTTGTAACGCGCCGCATACATTTCGTACGCACCACCTTCCCCACCACTCGACAACACCACATGATTGGGCGGCGCCGGACGGATGAATTGTGCCGTCAGCCAGAACGCGCCGATGATGAGAAGCAGCGCCGGCAGTCCCAGCGCCAGCGCATCGCGCAAAGACAGATTGCGCAAACGCTCGCGCACTCTGCGCCGGCGGACCATCGGTGTATCAGCTGCCATAACCGACACAGTCGCGCCGCGCGATGCACTGCATCCTAGCCTTCACGATTGCGCATCCAGTCCGCCGTCTGGAACAGCGCGGCACGCAACACCTCTCTGAGTCGCTCTTCCACGCCTTCCTCCTCCAGCGCCTGCACCATGCACGCCATCCACTGATCGCGCTCCGCGATGCCGATGGCAAAGGGCAGATGTCGGGCGCGCAAACGCGGATGACCATACGCATTGATATAAAGCGAAGGGCCGCCCAGCCACCCGGACAGAAACATGTACAGCTTGTCGGTCGATGACTGCAAATCGGCGGGATGCAATTTACGAACGTCGTAATACTCCGGCACTGCATCCATCAATGCGTAAAAACGCTCGACAATGCGGCGCAGTTTCTGCTCGCCGCCCAGCGCTTCATATGCGGTGACGTTCTGTTCGGCTTCAGCCGTTTCGGCCTGCGTCCTATCGTTCATTCTCTTTTACTCCCGACTCCTGCCCTCACTCACGCTTCCCGCAGCGCCACGATCGGCGGCTGCGATAGCGCCGCGCGCGTGCCGGCCCAGGTATTGAAGCCGACGCACAACAAACCCAGCGCGGGACCGGCCAGCCAGACCCAGGCATTCAGATCGTACGGGAATTCGAACACTTTCCACGCCAGTACATAACCGATCGCCGTGGCCCCCGCCGACGCGAGCAGGCCCGCCAGCAGTCCGAGCGCAAGAAACTCCGCGCGCTGCGCGAGCCCCACCTGTGCACGCGACGCGCCAAGCGCACGCATGACCGCCGCCTCCTGCACGCGTTCATCCTGCGTCGCGAGCAGCGCCGAATACAGCACCAGCACGCCGGCGATCAGCGCGAACAGAAACACGAACTGCACCGCCTGTACGACCTGTTCCATCATGCTTAGCGCCTGGTTCAGAATGGCGCTCATATCAACCACGGTGAGATTCGGAAAAGTCTGCGTCAACTCGTTCATTAGCGCACCGTGCGCACCGGACAAATGAAAGCTGGTGATGTAACTGGTCGGAAATTTCTCCAGCAGCGCCGGCGTGGTGATGACGAAGAAATTCACCTGCATCGAGTCCCAGTTCAACTTGCGCAGATTGGTCACCGGCGCACTGAACTGCTCGCCGCCGACCGACCACATCAATCGATCGCCGACTTTGATTCCCAGTCGCTCGGCGATGCCCTCCTCGACCGACAACGCACCTGCCTGCAGTGCCGCGACATCGAACCAGCGGCCGGCGCTCACCTGGTTGTGTCCCGGAATCGCATCCATGTACGAGAGATTGAACTCGCGCTCGACCAGCCGGCGACTGCGCTGATCCTCGTAAGCATCGGCGTTGACCGTTTCATCGTTTATCGCAACGAGACGCCCGCGCACCATCGGATACACATTCGGCGCCTGCAATCCGTGTTGCGTGAAAAAGTCGAGCACCGGCTGACGCTGCTCGGGCTGGATGTTGAGCACGAAACGATTCGGCGCATCGACCGGCGTGCGATTGCGCCATGCGTCGATGAGGTCGTTGCGCGTGAAGCTCAGCAGCAGGATGGCGGTCAGACCGAGCGAGAGCGAGAGAATCTGAATGGTGTTCGAACGACTGCGACGGCGCAGCGAGGCAAGACCATAACGCCAGGCCAGCGAACCATGTCGGCCGAACGCCGCCAACGCGCGCAAACCAAGATAACCCGCCGCGGCGAACAACCCGAATGCCGCGACGAACCCGCCCACCACATAACTGCCCAGCTTGATGTCGCCGGCCTGCCAGATCAGCAGCGCGGACAATGCGATCAAACCCAAACCGTAGGCGAACAACGCGCTTTGCCGTGGCGCGCCAACATCGCGGCGAATCACGCGCAAAGCGGAAACGTTCTTCAGTTGCAACAACGGTGGGAGCGCGAAGCCGAGCAGCAACACCAGCCCCGTGGCGAAGCCCTGCAACGCAGGCACCAGCGTGGGCGACGGCAA
The DNA here is from genome assembly GCA_036566325.1 of Burkholderiales bacterium. Taxonomy (GTDB): domain Bacteria; phylum Pseudomonadota; class Gammaproteobacteria; order Burkholderiales; family SG8-39; genus ZC4RG42. Next base: position 2,806 of record DATCWO010000176.1, read on the forward strand.
CGCCTCGCCGCCGCCGATCAAACCGCCCAGCGAAGCCGCGAGCACGCCTTGGGCGAAATAGCCCAACACGCAGCCGAGCGCGCAGGAGAGCACACCCAGCAGCAGAAATTCCCAGGCGAACAGATTCATCAATCTGCGCTGCGTCGCGCCCAGACAGCGCATCACTGCATAGCTATTGAGATGACGATTGGTATAGCGCTGGGTCGAAAGGCCGATCGCCACGGCGGCGAGCACGACCGCAAGCAATGCGGTAAGGCCGAGAAACTGCTGCGCGCGGTCGAGCGACTGGCGGATTTCCGGTCGCGCATTGTCGAGACTTTGCATCTCCTCGCCGCGACTGAGGCGCGGCTTTGCCCAGGCCTCGTATCGCTGCACCGCTTCGCGTTCGCCCGCGACATAGAACGCGTAATTGACGCGACTGCCGACCTGGATCAGCCCGGTCGCAGCGACATCGGCTTCGTTCATCATCACGCGCGGCGCGATGTTGAAAAAACTCACGCCGCGATCCGGTTCGACCGTGAGAATGCCGTCGATACGCAGTCGCGCATCGCCCAGTTCGAGGTCGTCGCCCACCCGCTTGTCCAGCGCCGGCAGTACACGTTCATCGACCCATATCGTTCCGGGCGACGGAACGACTGCAACTTCCGCATCCGCCGCATTCGGAGCCTGCGCCACGCGCAATTTGCCACGCAAAGGATAGGCCGCGCTGACCGCTTTCACGCCGACCAGTTGTGCGCTCTCGGCGCCGCGCGCCATGCTGACGAACGTCGCCGCAGTCGCAATACGCAGGCTGCGCGCCAGCGCTTCATCGTGATAAGCGTTGTCGAACGGATGATCGGCCTTGATCAGCAGGTCGGCGCCGAGCAGTTGATGCGCCTCACCCGCCAGCGCGTGACGGACGCGATCGGCAAAAAAGCCGACACTGGTCACGCTCATCACCGCGACAACCAGCGCGAGCGCCAGCACACGCAGTTCGCCCGCACGCCAGTCGCGCAGCAGCATGCGCAACGCGAGTCGACTCACTGCGCCGATCCGTTCACAACACGACCGCTGGCGAGGCGGATCTGCCGCCCGCAGCGACGCGCCAGCGTTTCGTCATGCGTCACCAGTACCAGCGTGGTACCGGCTTCGGCGTTCAGCTCGAACAGCAGATCGATAATCGAGGCGCCGGTTGCGGCATCGAGATTGCCGGTCGGTTCGTCGGCCAGCAGCAGTTTGGGATGGACGACGAACGCACGGGCCAGTGCGACGCGCTGTTGCTCGCCGCCGGACAAATACTTCGGATAATGCTTCAGGCGTTCGCCCAGCCCGACGCGCTCGAGCATCGCGCGCGCCTTCGCTTCGGCGTACTCATCGTTCGCCAGTTCGAGCGGCAGCATGACGTTTTCCAGTGCAGTCAGCGGCGGCAGCAATTGAAAGGACTGGAAAACGAAACCGAGCAATTGCGCGCGCAATGCCGCGCGCCCATCTTCATCGAGTTTGTACAACTCGATGCCATCCAATTGAACCGAACCGTGACTCGGCGTATCCAATCCGGCGAGAAGACCGAGCAAGGTCGACTTGCCCGAGCCCGATGCGCCAACCACGGCAACCGCTTCGCCCGGCAGGATTTCCAGTTCGATATCCTGCAAAATACTGAGTGAGTCGCTGCCGTTCACGCCCGGCACGATTTTCGCCAATCCGGTGGTCTTCACCATCTGAACAATGGAATCACGTTGCATGCTTAAACGTTTGCTCTTCGTAATACTGTTGAGTTGGGGCAGCCTGGCTGCCGCGCAAGACACCATTCTCGTCTACGGCGACAGTCTTTCGGCGGCTTACGGCATCAGCCAGCAAAAGGGTTGGGTCACGCTGTTGCAGGAGCGGCTGAAGGCGAAGAAGTTCGATTATACCGTCGTGAATGCGAGCATCAGCGGCGAAACCACCAGCGGTGGCGCGACCCGTATCGAGGACACGCTGCGCAGGACACAGCCCCGCATTGTCGTGCTTGCCCTCGGAGCGAACGACGGTCTGCGCGGCCTGCCGATCATGCAGATGAAGACCAATCTGGGCAAAATCATCCAGGCGGCCAGGCACGAGGATGCCAAAGTGCTGCTCGCCGGCATGCATCTGCCGCCGAACTACGGTTCCAGTTATGCGCGCGAGTTCCATGCGGCCTTCGGCGACCTGGCGGCGCGATACAAGACGGCCTATGTGCCCTTTTTGCTGGAGGGCATGGCCACCGAACCCGACTATTTCCAGTCGGACCAGTTGCATCCGACCGCGGAAGCGCAGCCGATCATTCTCGATACCGTGTGGCGAAAGCTGGAACCACTGCTGAAGAACGCGAAAAACCCCAACTGACTATCCGTGAGCCCGCCTGCCGTTCGTCCGAACTCGCCTAAGGATGAACGGAAGTGTCTACACACGAGTTCTTCGTTCGTTCATGGCTCGACTGCTCGCAAGCTCGCTCGCGCTCACCACGAACGGCTTAGCGCACTTCGAGTCGCGGCGTGCCGGCGAGGAGTTTGCCGATCGGCCGCGCATCGGCGAAGCCGCCGTTACGAAATTCGGCCATGACGTCGTCCACCGCGTCGGGTGCGCAGGCGACCAGCAAGCCGCCACTGGTTTGCGGATCGGTGATGAGCGCCTGCTGCCAGGGTGCGAGGTGCGGCGACAGTTCGATTTGCGCGCCATAGCTGGCCCAGTTGCGCGCCGAGGCGCCGGTCGCAACGCCCTGCTCCGCCCATGCACGCGCTTCACTCAATAGCGGTAGGGCACCGAATTCAACCTGCGCGGCCACATTCGAGCCGCGGCAGATTTCCAGCAGATGACCGGCCAGACCGAATCCGGTCACATCGGTCAGCGCATGCACGCCGCGCAACTCCGCCAGACGAGGGCCCGGCGTATTGAGCCGGGTCGTGGTCGCAATCATTTGCGCATAGCCCTGTTCGGACAGCATGCCCTTCTTCAACGCGGCGGAGAGAATGCCGACGCCGAGCGCCTTGCCGAGAATCAGCACATCGCCCGCACGGGCGCGATCGTTGCGCTTCACTTTATCCGGATGCACGATGCCGAGCGCAACGAGACCGTAGATCGGTTCGACCGTGTCGATGGAATGACCGCCGGCGATGGGAATGCCCGCCGCCGCGCACACCGATTCACCGCCCGCGAGAATGCGTCGGATCGCATGCACCGGCAATTTGTCGAGCGGCATGCCGACGATGGCGAGCGCCATGATCGGCTTGCCGCCCATGGCGTATACGTCGGAAATCGCATTGGTCGCGGCAATGCGGCCGAAGTCATACGGATCATCGACGATCGGCATGAAGAAATCGGTCGTCACGACAATCGCCTGCTCATCGTTCAGCCGATACACCGCCGCATCGTCGCTCGATTCGATGCCCACCAGCAGATCCGGAACCAGCGCACGCACCGGTGTCTCGGCAAGGATGTCGGACAGTACGGCCGGGGAGATCTTGCAGCCGCAGCCGCCTCCGTGACTGAATTGCGTGAGTCGAATCGGAGTTTCGTCGGCGACGTTCATGGTTGTATCGATGAGGTGAAAGCTGGAGATCGGACACTGCAAACCGGGGTGTAGAATCGGCGCGCACCGCCGCACGCAGTCCGGAACATTATGCGGCTCCAATGAAGCGCGCATGAAATTTTACGACCCGGCGACCGTAGCACAGCTCGATACCTTTGACGAGGTGATCGACGTGCGTTCGCCTGCCGAGTATGCGCTCGATCATATTCCCGGCGCCATCAACGCACCGGTGCTCGACGACGCGCAGCGCGTTCAGATCGGCACGCTCTACAAACAGGTCTCGCCCTTTGCCGCGCGACGTCTAGGCGCCGCGCTGGTCGCGCGCAACATCGGCACGCACATCGAGCAACTGTTTCAGAACAAGGACAAGTCATGGCGCCCGCTCGTCTATTGCTGGCGCGG
>DATCWO010000319.1:0-4563 GCA_036566325.1 Burkholderiales bacterium
CGTTTCGCCCGATTGCGAAACGGTCACCACCAGTTGCCGCGGATTCGGCACGCTGGCGCGATAACGGTATTCGCTCGCGATCTCGACCGTGCACGGCATGCCGGCCAGCGATTCGATCCAGTAGCGCGCCACCATGCCGGCGTGATAACTCGTGCCGCACGCGAGGATCAGGACGGCATCGACTTGTTCGAATACCGACTGCGCTTCGGCGCCGAAAAGCTGCGGCGATATGGAGTGCGCATTTGCCACCAGCTCGAGCGTATTCGCCAGCGCACCGGGCTGTTCGAAAATCTCTTTCTGCATGTAATGCCGATACGGCCCCAGCTCGACCGCGGCCGACGTGAGCTCGCTGACGTGCACCGTGCGCTCGGCGCGGTTGCCGGCATCGTCGATCACGCTGTAGCCAGCGAGCGTGAGTTCGGCCACATCGCCTTCTTCGAGATAGATCACGCGCTGCGTCACCTGCAGCAATGCCGATACATCGGACGCCGCGAAGTATTCGCCGTCGCCGATGCCAAGCAGCAACGGCGCACCCTTGCGGGCGACGATCATGCGTGTGGGATCGTTCTGCGCGACCGCAGCAATGGCGTAGGCGCCTTGCAATTCGGCCACTGCGGCACGCGTGGCCGCGAGCAGATTCGGCTGCGTTTTCAGTTTGTCGTTCAGCAGATGAGCGATGACTTCGGTATCGGTGTCCGAGTTGAACTCGTAACCGCGCTCGCGCAATGCGCGCCGCATCGCTTCATGATTTTCGATAATGCCGTTGTGCACGATGGCGAGACCGCCGCTGACATGCGGGTGCGCGTTGCGCTCCGAGGGCACGCCATGCGTCGCCCAACGGGTATGCGCGATGCCGACCTCGCCGTTGAAACTTTCGGCCTGTGCGAGTTTTTCCAGTTCGGCCACACGGCCCGTTGTGCGCAACCGCCTGAGCCCGCCGTTCAGCACAGCCATACCGGCCGAGTCATAGCCGCGGTATTCCAGGCGCTTGAGGCCTTCAATGAGCACGGGAACGATATTGCGCCGGGCCACGGCGCCAACGATGCCACACATAGTTTCGATTACACCGATAGAACGGTTGATGAACGGGATGAGTACAAAGCAGATGCAACGCCGCCAACGTCGACGTTCTCGTTTGTAGCACGATTGCGCGCCGATGACATGTGCCCGAAGGTGCTCATTTCTGCGGCGCTTTGACCGGACGCTTCCAGGTGGGAACCGATACCTGCTGCACACGCGAAAGCGTGAGCTGATTCTCGGGCGCATCCCTGGTCAGCGTGGTGCCGGCCGCAAGGGTTGCACCGCGACGCACGCGCACCGGCGCAATCAATTGCGAATCCGAGCCGATGAAGACGTCATCCTCGATCACGGTGCGATGCTTGTTCACGCCGTCGTAGTTGCAGGTGATCGTGCCGGCGCCAACGTTGACATTGCGGCCCACTTCGCTGTCGCCGATATAGCTCAGATGATTGGCTTTGGAATTGGCGCCGATGGTGCTGGCCTTCACTTCGCAGAAGTTGCCGATATGCACCGCTTCGGCCAATTGCGCACCAGGGCGCAATCGCGCGTAGGGACCGACACGGCAGTTGCGTCCGATGTCGGCGCTGTCCAGATGGCAGAAAGCTTCGACGCGCGTATCCGACGCGATGCGCACGTTGCGCAGCACGCAGTTCGGGCCGATGCTGACACGATCGCCAAGCACCACCTCGCCCTCGAATACACAGTTCACGTCGATGGCTGCGTCACGTCCGCATTCGAGCGTTCCGCGAATATCGATCCGCGCAGGATCAGCCAGCGAGACGCCTTGCTCGAGCAAGGCCGCTGCTTGGGTGCGCTGGAAAATGCGCTCGAGCTCGGCGAGTTGCACCTTGCTGTTCACGCCCAGCGTTTCCCACAACGCTTCGGGCTGCAGCGCGCGAACCGCGACGCCCTGCGCCACCGCGAGTGCGATGATGTCGGTCAGGTAATACTCGCCTTGCGCATTATCGTTCTTCAGTGCGCCCAGCCAGTCGGCCAGATAGCGCGTCGGCAGCGCCATGATGCCGGTGTTCACTTCGCGCAGCCGGCGCTGTTCCTCGGTTGCATCCTTGTGTTCGACGATGCGTCGCACAGTGCCACCTTCACGAACGATGCGGCCGTAACCGGTCGGATCGTCGAGTTCCACCGTCAGCAATGCGAGACTGTCGTGCGCCGCCTCGATCAGGCGACGCAGCGTATCCGGCTGCGTCAGCGGCACATCGCCATACAGCACCAGCGTCGGCCCGTCCGCATTGAGGAATGGAAGCGCTTGCTGCACGGCGTGGCCGGTGCCCAGTTGCGGGCTCTGTCTGGCCCAGCGCAGATCGGCGTCCGAAATCGCCTCGCGGACCGTTTCGCCGCCGTGTCCGTACACCACGCAGATGCGATCGGGATGAAGCGCGCGCGCGGCCGCGATCACATGCGCCAGCAGTGGGCGGCCGGCGAGTTCGTGCAGAACCTTGGGCCGGTCGGAGTGCATGCGCTTGCCCTGCCCGGCAGCGAGAATGACGACGTTCATTACAGTTTCAGCACAATGAAAGTTGGACGATCGCAGCGACGCAGAATGGTAGCACGCGGTATTTTTGATACGCTCCCGCGCGGCACGTGCTTTGCCTCAACATGGACAAACCCTTTGCCGCCTTACCGTCGCCGGAGGCACCATGCATAACCAATTCGCCCGAACCCCTGCCGCGCTGCTTGTTGCGAGTGTGCTGAGTTTTGCCTTTGCCGCGCCAGTCAGCGCAGAAATTTACAAATGGACCGATACGAGTGGCGTGGTGCACTACACCAACACGCGTCCATCGAGCAGCCAACCGGTCAAGTTGGTGCGGGAGAACCGATTAAGTATCGTGGCGCCGCTCAAGCCGTCCGCCGAAGAAGTGCGGGCGTTGAATGATCGCCTGCTCGACCGACGCATCAGCCGGCTCGAAGAAGAGCTGCGTGCGCAGCGCAGCGGCCCGGCCGTCGCGTACGCCCCGCCGGCCGATCTCAGTGGTGTCTACTATCCGGGAGGCGGCGGGTTTTACGGTCCGTCCGATGCGCCGCTGGGCGAGATCGTCATTGATCGCGATCTCGACCAGAGGGGACGCAGTAGGAATACCAGTATTCAGTTCATTCCCCGCTACGAAGTGCGGCCTGGCCCCTACGGGGTCGGCGCGCAGGCCGTTCCGGTTCAACCGCGCGAACGGCGCAGACTGGAAAGGCGCATTCCGTAGCGTTGTCTAACGTGGCAGAGTGGAGACGCCCATCAGATATTCGTCTACCGAACGGGCGCACTGGCGCCCTTCGCGTATCGCCCAGACGATGAGCGACTGACCGCGCCGCATATCGCCGGCGGCAAATATTTTCGGATCCGAAGTCTGATAGCAGCCGGTGCCGTCGGTGGTCGCGCGCACATTGCCGCGCGCATCCTTGGCGATGCCCGCTTGTTCGATCATGCCGGTGTGCACGGGGCCGACGAAGCCCATCGCGAACAACACCAGGTCGGCCGGGATTTCGAATTCGCTACCGGGGATTTCAGCCATCTTCATCTGACCGGTCTTATCGTCTTTTTTCCATTCGACGCGCGCCCCGACCAGTTTTTGCACCTTGCCGTTGGCGCCCTCGAACGCCTTGGTCGTGACGGCCCAGTCGCGTTGCACGCCTTCTTCATGAGAAGAAGAAGTGCGCAGCTTGAGCGGCCAGTAAGGCCAGGTCATTTCCCTGTTTTCCTGCGCCGGCGGCTGCGGCAACAATTCGAACTGGGTCACCGATTTCGCGCCGTGACGGTTCGACGTACCCACACAGTCGGAACCGGTATCGCCACCACCGATCACGACGACATGCTTGCCTTTCGCCGTGATCTGTCCAGATACCTTGTCACCCGCAACCACCTTGTTCTGCTGCGGCAGAAATTCCATGGCGAAGTGCACGCCGTCGAGCTCACGCCCCGGCACCGGCAGATCGCGCGGCTCCTCGGCACCCCCGGCCAGCACGATGGCGTCGTATTCATTCACCAGTTGCTGCATCGGGATATCGAGCCCGATGTGCTGGTTGACGCGGAATTCAACGCCTTCCTCGCGCATCTGCGCGACACGGCGATCGATGTGATGCTTCTCGAGTTTGAAGTCGGGAATGCCATAACGCAGCAAGCCGCCAAGGCGATCTGCTTTTTCGTACACCACGACATCGTGTCCCGCGCGCGCCAGTTGCTGCGCCGATGCGAGCCCCGCGGGACCCGATCCGACCACCGCGATGCGCTTGCCGGTTTTGTGCTTGGGCGGCAGCGGCACAACCCAGCCCATTTCCCAGGCCTTATCGATGATGGCGTGCTCGATGGACTTGATGCCGACCGGATCGTTGTTGATGTTCAACGTACAGGCGGCTTCGCACGGCGCCGGACACACCCGACCGGTGAACTCGGGAAAGTTGTTGGTCGAGTGCAGACTCTCGATGGCCTCGTGCCATTTGCCGTTGTAAACGAGATCGTTCCAGTCCGGGATGATGTTGTTCACCGGGCATCCGGTCGTACAAAATGGCGTGCCGCAGTCCATGCAGCGCGCGCCC
>DATCWO010000024.1:0-12383 GCA_036566325.1 Burkholderiales bacterium
GGGCAACAGTGCAGCCAGTATCTCGAACTGATTCTCGCCGGCGCTGCCGGGTAGCTCATCGAAGTTGGCTGCCACTTCCTGCAGACACAGGACATCGAAATCGGCCAGACGTCGCGCGTGCGCCACGATCCGCTGCGGCTCGACCCTGCCATCCGCGCCGCGGCACCATTGAATATTCCAGGTAATGAGCTTCATGTCGTCTGCCGTGCCGGTTGAGAAGCAGCGCGCGGGCACTGGATATCGAACCACGTTTCGAACGCCAGACGCTGCGCGACGGTGAGATGCAGCCCGGCCTTGGTCCGACGCCATAGCACGTCATCAGCCGATCGAGCCCATTCGTGCTCGATGAAATAGCGCGCCTCGCATTCATAAAGGCCGCCGCCGAAATGCCTGCCAAGCTCGGCCTCGGTGCGCGCATTCCCCAGTACGAGTGGCGCTGCATTGCCGTGCCGATCGAACAGTCGATCGACGATATGCGGCGGCAATGCCGCATATCGCGCCCGCAGCGCGACACGCGCGGCCTCGCGATCAAGCAACCCTTCCGCGCCGGGCAATGTTTCCGTCGCGGTCCAGGAGCCGCGTGAAGTCGGCAGCCAGGGATGCAGCTTCGCCAGAACCGCTTCCGCGAGCTTGCGATACGTGGTGATCTTGCCGCCGAATACCGATACCAGTGGCGCGTCTTCGCGCGCATCGAGCACCAGGTTGTAGTCGCGGGTTGTTTTCGAAGGATTGGCGGAGCCATCGTCGTAGAGCGGACGCACGCCGCTGTAGCTCCACACCACATCCTCTTCGTGCAACGGCTGCGCCAGATAGAGATTCACCGCCCCGAGCAGATAACGGATTTCCTGCGGCGTGATGTGCGAACCCTCATCCGGCGTCTGAACAACGAAATCCGTCGTGCCGATCAAACTGTAGTCCTGCTCATAGGGCAGCACGAACAGCACGCGTCGATCCTCGTTTTGCAACAGATAGGCCTGCGTGCCAGGATGCACCCGCGGAACGATGATGTGACTGCCCTTGACCAGTTGCACGTGCGCAGAAGGTTCGCCGTGCGCGATGCCGGCCAGGATTCGTTCGACCCAGGGGCCACCCGCATTCACCAGCGCACGACCGCGCATCTGCACGCGCCGGCCATCGCGGTCTTCCGCTTCGACGCACCAACCGTGCGCGTCGCGCAGCGCGCTGGTGAATCGGGTGCGCGGCCATACCTGTGCGCCATGCGCGACGGCAGAGCGCAGATTGGCGATCACCAGTCGTGCATCGTCCACCCACGCATCCCAGTACACGAAGCCTTTTTGCAGCTCGTCTTTCAACGGCGCGCCTTCGGCCGTACCGGACAAACGCACCATGCCGGACGGCGGCAAACTGCTGCGGCCACCCAGCCGGTCGTACATCCATAAACCGAGCCGCATCATCCACGCCGGTCGCAAAGTGGAGACATGCGGCAGGACGAAACGCAACGGCGTGACAAGGTGCGGCGCCAAACGCAGCAACACCTCCCGCTCCTTGAGCGATTCGGCAACGAGGCGGAACTCGAACTGCTCCAGATAGCGCAAGCCACCATGAATGAGTTTGGTGCTCGCCGATGAAGTGCCGCCGCCGAAATCGCCCTGCTCCAGCAACGCCACGCGCAAGCCACGCCCGGCCGCATCCCGGGCAATCCCCGCCCCATTGATGCCGCCACCGACGACGACGAGATCGTACTCTCCGAAATCCATGAGCCTTTGTACCCGGACCGTCATTTGCGAGCAATCCCGTCCAATGGAAGGCTCCCCCGACCTATAATTGCGGGCCGGCACGACACTTCCTTGTAGCTCCCACCTTCAGGTAATTTGATCGCAGATGAACGTCCTTCCTATTTTTGGCATTGTATTGAGTACTGTTTGTTTCAATCTCGCATTCGCCGCGCCCGCGAACGAAGGGTGTCAGACCGGCACGCCGGACGGCGAACAGGCCTGCCTGAAGCCGGATCTCCACGCAGTGGAAGGCGCGCTGGATCGACAACTGTATCAACTCAATCGCCGCATGAAGGCATCGCCGCGCACGGCGAAGACCACCGCGTCAAGGCGACTCAACGCATCGCAACAAACCTGGAAGCAATATCGCGAGAACTACTGCGCGGTGGAAGGCCTTGCCAGCGCCGGCACGGGCGAGTGGCTCAAGGTACGAATACTGGAATGTGAAATGCGCATGACCAAGGACCGTCTCGAATCCTTGCGCGACGTCGAAGCGGCTTTGGAATAGTCGAGAGCGAAGAGCAAAACCCTCAAGACGTTCGGCACACACGCTGTGTTGCTGGATTTTGTGTATCTCAGCCGCCCGACCGGATTCCCGTTTCCGCAGGCTTGACGATGGACCGGCAAGCGGTTTGGCTGCTCTCCGCTCTCCGCTCTCCGCTGCCGTTCTAATGCTTCCCGCCGTAGCCGAACCAGCCGATCAGGAAGCGTGAAATTCCGTACGCGATCCATATCCGCATGCGCGTGCCGAGCGGCTTTTTGTGCCAGCGCCCCGGTTCGACCGGGCTTGCTCCCAGACGCATGTGCTCCATCAGGCTATCCCGCAGTTCGCCCGCAAACTTCGCGTCGTCCACCGCGATATTCGCCTCGCGCGCCAACAGCAAACTGAACGGGTCGATGTTCGATGAACCCACGGTCGCCCAGCGGCGATCGACCACCGCGACTTTCGCATGCAGAAAACTTTTGTTGTATTCGACGATCTGCACGCGCGCGTCGAGCAGTGCGCCATACAAGGCCCGCGAAGCGTAATGCAGCAGCGCATATTCGACGCGGCCCTGCAGTAGCAGCACGACACGCACGCCGCGTGCCGCGGCTTCAGCCAGGGCGTGCCTGAAACGCACACCCGGAAAAAAATAGGCGCATGCCAGAATGATCTCCTGCTGCGCCGACTCGATGGCAGAGAGATAGGCATCTTCGATATCGGAGCGATGTCGCAGGTTGTCGCGCACCAGCAGGGCGGCGCGCTGCGTACCCTTCGGGCTGTAGTCGCCGACGTCCTTCACCTCGCTCATCCAGCGCTGCCTGAAATTCGACCAGGCCACGATGCGCCACAACAAATCGACCTCGGCGGTCAATGGCTCGAGCAGCGGCCCTTCGATGCGTACGGCGTAATCGTGGCGCGGTGGCGTGTGACCCGGCGTGTTCATGTCGTCGATGATATTGATGCCGCCCACGAACCCGATACGGCCGTCGATCACCGCGACCTTACGATGCAGGCGACGAAGCCGCGAACGGCGGAAATTCCAGGGCGTGATATCGGGCCGATACATGAGCACCTCGACGCCCGCCGCCAGCAGACGGTCGCGCAATGACCCGAAGAAGCGCTTGGTGCCGAAATCATCGACGATGACGCGTGTCGTTACGCCGCTTGCCGCGGCATCCATCAAGGCACGCGCAACCAGGCGGCCGGCTCGATCGTCGGCGAAGATGTAGGTTTCGAGGTGGATGAAGTGGCGTGCTGCCGCAATGGCGGCCTGCAACGCGGGAAAATACTCGGCGCCGCTGCGCAGCAGCGTCAGCCGGTTGCTTGCGCGAAATTCATCTACCGCCACGGGGCAAGGGTGAGACTTTCAATTGCGCGGTGAGCATCGCGTGATCCGACATGCGCGACCACGCATTGCCGTGATGCACCTCGGCCTTCGCAATCGCGAAGCCACGGACATAAATTCGATCCAGCGTGAATAACGGCAAACGGCAGGGGTAGCTGCGCGCCGTATGGCCATGGTGAGTCCGGAATACCTCATGCAGGCCGAGCGCATCGGCCAACCGATGGCCGACCCGGTTGCGCCAGTCGTTGAAATCGCCGGCCACGATCACCGGCGCATCGCTTGGCACGGTTTCCTCGACCCGCTCGATCAGCGCATGCAATTGCCGCTGGCGGCCTTGCTCCATCAACGCGAAATGGACGCACAGGCAGTGCACTTTCACGTCCTCTCTGGGCAGATGAATCTCACAGTGCAATAGCCCCCGGCTTTCAAAACGATTGCTGGAAACGTCCTGATTCTCCACCGAAATGATCGGATAGCGCGACAGGATGGCATTACCGTGATGGCCGTGATCATAGACCGCATTGCGTCCATATGCGTGCTCGGCCCAAACGCTATCGGCGAGAAATTCGTACTGCGGTTCGAGCGGCCAGTTGGTGAATCGATTCGCATGCAGGGCGTGCTCACCCTGCACTTCCTGCAGAAACACAATGTCCGCGTTGGTCTCGCGCAAGCGCTCGCGCAGTTCGTGCAACACCATGCGACGATTGAATTGCGAAAATCCCTTGTGGATGTTGTAGGTTGCTACTTGCAGACTCATGATTGCCTTGAATTGGTCCCCACATTGTAGCGAGGGCGCGCCATTACATTGTTACGAAAGCCCGTCGACCGTGGCGGCTTCGTTAGCCACTTCGATCAGATTCCGGTCGGGGTCGCGGCAGTAGATGGAGACAATCGGCCCTTTGGCGCCGGTCCGCGTAACCGGCCCTTCCACCACCGCCACGCCGCACGTGCGCCAGTGCGCCTGAACCGCCGCAATTGGCGTCGACGTAATGAAGCACAGATCGGCAGACCCCGGCGTTGGATGTTCGGCTTTCGGCTCGAATTCGCGTCCGTAAAGATGGAGGTTGATTTTCTGTGCGCCGAAATGCAGCGCGGTCCGGCCGGCACCGAAGCGCGACACCTCCATGCCGAGCACGGTCTGGTAGAAATGGCAGCTGGCCTCGATATCCCGCACAGTCAGCACCAGATGATCCAGACGATCAAGTTTCATTCCCGTCTCATTTGTCGTGCGCGCGGGACGCGGCCACGCGCTCGGGCAACGCGAGAATGGCGTCGCGGTTGCTCCAGGAAAAACATTTGTCGGCCGCCTCGCGCCACGGCAGCCAGACATAACCATAGTGCTCACGCGGCGCGCAGATGATCGGCAGCGGTTCGGGCACCATCAACCCGAACACATGTTCGTCGTTGTGCGTCACGTCAGGCGCGTACCGGCTGCGCCAACGCTTGAAAATTTCGAAGTGATTGACGAGGTCCCAATCGGTCAGTTGGTATCGCGTGGCGTCGAGTCCGGTCTCTTCGGCGACTTCGCGGATCGCCGTCTCGCGATAGGGCTCGTCTTCGAAATCCAGGCTACCCGTCACCGACTGCCAGAAGCCGGGCCAGGGTACCCGCTCCATCAACAACACCTGCAAATCGGACGTGTGAATCACCACCAGCACCGAGCGCGGAATCTTGTATGCGTCGCTCATTCGTCATCCAACACGGGCAAATCGAAATCCTCCGCCGCGACGCCATCGACAAAGACCCAAAAGGCGATGTCCTCGTCGTAGCAACTCTCGGCCACGGCATCGAGGACTTCCAGCAACAACTCGAATACCTCGCCGTCGCGGCGTGCAAACTCGCCGCAGCTTTCCAGCGTCAGCATCACCCCGGCCGGCTCGTCCAGCGCACGTTCAGCGAGGGCGTCATTCAAGGCGTCCCAGTTCGCGCCGAATCCTTCCGTGAAACCGAACGTCTGGCGGAACACCTGCATGAGATCGGCCTTCTGCCGCACGTCCGCAAGATCGACGCGCCAGCAAGCGAGGCCCGCGCGATTCGCAGCGACCAAAAGCTCATCCGCATTCGCCGGTTGCATAAAGATTCCGGCTTCACCCGGAATGGTCAGCAGTTCGGTGTAGTCCATTGGCGTTCACTCCCTGCTGGATCGGTCGACGCGAATGCGACGGAAGGAATTGTAGTGATCGTCGGTGTAATAGTACTCACCGCTGGAGCGCACGTCGCGGTGCTCGCCGGCGCCCGCGACAATGCGGCGCGCGCCGCGATGATTCAGGCCAGGCGTCGATACGGTGTACTCGCGGTAATAGCCACGCGGTCGTTCCGGCAGATGGTGTTCGAAGTTACGAAACACGGTGCCGTCGCGCCGATAGGGAAACGGCCCGCCTTGCTGAATCAATGCGAATGTCTCGCGCGCCTCCTGCGGCAAGTCTCCCAGCGCAACGCTCGGCAAATCGGCCGCGCAGGACGCGACGCAGACCAGCCACAGCAGCGCGACAAAGAATGCCCGCATCGATCACCTCGTACTCGACGGTTGCGGCTATCGGCCTGAACTAAGCGCCGGTCATCGCCGTCCGACTTTGCTCAGGTTTTCGCTTCCGTATTGCGCAGACGGATATGCAATTCGCGCAGCTGCTTCTCGTCGACCGGACTCGGCGCCTGCGTCAGCAGACATTGCGCGCGCTGCGTTTTCGGGAAGGCAATCACGTCGCGGATCGATTCGGCACCGGCCATCATGGTGACGATGCGATCCAGGCCGAAAGCGATGCCGCCATGGGGCGGCGCGCCGTACTGCAACGCGTCGAGCAGGAAGCCGAACTTGAGCCGGGCCTCTTCGGCATCGATGCCGAGTGCGCGAAATACTTTCGACTGCACTGCTTCGCGATGGATCCGTACCGAACCGCCGCCGATCTCCCAGCCGTTCAACACCATGTCGTAGGCTTTGGCGACCGCCTTCGACGGATCGGATGCGAGATAGTCCTCGTGGCCGTCCTTCGGCGAAGTGAAGGGGTGATGCATTGCATTCCAGCGCTTCTCTTCGTCGTCGTATTCGAACATCGGGAAATCAACCACCCAGAGCGGGCGCCAACCCGCTTCGGCATAGCCTTTTTCGTGGCCGATCTTGACCCGCAGCGCGCCGAGCGCATCGTTCACGACTTTGGCACGATCAGCGCCGAAGAAAATCAGGTCGCCGTTCTGCGCACCGGTCCGTTCGAGAATCGTCTTCAACGCCTCGGCCGGCAGGAACTTGACGATGGGCGATTGCAAGCCTTCTTCATTCGGCTTCGAGGCGTCGTTGACCTTGATATAGGCCAGCCCCTTCGCACCATAGATCGCAACGAAGGTCGTGTACTCGTCGATTTCCTTGCGGGTCAGCGTGCCGCCGTTCGGGATGCGCAACGCCGCCACACGCCCGTCCTTCAGATCGGCCGCGCCGCGGAAAACCTTGAAATCCACCGACTTCATCACGTCGGTCAGTTCGGTAAATTTGAGCGGCACACGCAAATCCGGCTTGTCCGAGCCGTAATCGCGCATCGCATCGGCGAACTGCATGACCGGGAACGGGTTCGACAACTCGACGTCGAGAGCCTGCTTGAATACCGTGCGAATCATGCCTTCGAACAGATCGCGAATCTGCTGCTCGGTCAGGAATGAGGTTTCGCAATCGATCTGGGTGAACTCAGGCTGACGATCGGCACGCAGGTCTTCGTCGCGGAAGCATTTGGTGATCTGGTAGTAGCGGTCGTAGCCGGCCACCATCAACATCTGCTTGAACAGCTGTGGCGACTGCGGCAACGCGAAGAACTGACCGTCGTGCACGCGCGACGGCACGAGATAATCGCGCGCGCCTTCCGGCGTGGATTTGGTCAGCATCGGCGTTTCAATATCGATGAAGCCCTGTTCGTCGAGATATTTGCGCGCAGCCATCGCGACCCGATAACGCAGCATCAGATTGTGCTGCATTTGCGGCCGACGCAGATCGAGCACGCGGTGCGTCAGGCGCACGGTCTCGGATAGATTCTCGTCATCGATCTGGAACGGCGGCGTCACCGATGCGTTGAGAATTTCGATCTCGTGCGCCAGCACTTCGATTTCACCGGACCGGATATTCGCGTTGATCGTGCCTTGCGGGCGACGCCGCACCTTGCCGACGATGCGCAGGCAGAACTCATTGCGCACGCTTTCGGCGATGCCGAAAGCCTCGGCGCGGTCCGGGTCGAACACCACCTGCACCAACCCTTCACGGTCGCGCAGATCGATGAAAATCACACCGCCGTGATCGCGGCGCCGATGCACCCAGCCGCACAGGCTGACCTGTTGATCGAGAAGGGCCGTATCGACCTGACCGCAGTAATGACTTCGCATGAACGTTCGTTTCTGTTTCTAAAGGTAGACGTGAAAAGCGGCGCGATGCCGCCTGTTATGGCTCTTTGATCGTCGTGCCGGGTGGCGCGATCACAGTCGGTGCAACATCGTGCGGCGCGACGACGCCCATCGAAATGACGTACTTCAGCGCTTCGTCGATCGACATATTGAGTTCGATCACGTCGCTACGCCGCATCATGACGAAATAGCCGCCGGTCGGATTGGGCGTCGTAGGCACATAGATGCTGACATATTCGCCATCGAAATGGTTGACCACATCGCCGCCCGGCTTGCCGGTCTGGAAGCCAATCGTCCAACTATCGGCATGCGGCCAACGCACCAGCACTGCCTTGCGAAACGCCTGGCCGCCCGGCTTGAACACCGTATCACTGACCTGCTTGACGCCGTTGTAGATCGAGTTGACTACCGGCACGCGCAGCAGTGCGCGCTCCCAAACGCGCAACAGGCGCTCGCCGAGAATGTTCGACGCGAACATACCGGTCAGCAGAATTACCAGGAGAGTGAGCAGCGCGCCCAAACCCGGGATGTTGTGGCCGAACCAGGATTCGGGATGCAGCGCGCGGGGCAACAGTTCGAGCGACTGATCCATAGTCGCAACGACGGCGGTAAGCACCCAGATCGTGATCGCGAGCGGGACGAGAAACAGCAACCCGGTAATGAAATAGCGCTTCAAGTGATTGTTGGAAGTCTGATCAAAGTTATTCGGCAAAGGGTGCCGTGAAATGACACGGCTCGGGTATTCGTCATCGCGCGTACCACTGCACGCGCGACACACTTGATCACATCCTCTTCATCCCGCAACTGCGGTGGAGTCTAAGCCCTGCGCGACGGATCGGGCGGTTCCGGGACAGCTTCGCCGGACACCCACGCCGCTAGGAGCAAACCCCGCAGTGACCGGGACCGCAGCTATGCGCCGCGCTCTCCGACTTCGATTCGCCGCCGGAAGCCGACTGCGCCGCCGGCTTGGCGGATGAACTGCTGCCGTTTTTGAAATCGGTGGCGTACCAACCGGAACCCTTGAGTTGAAACGCCGCCGCGGTGACCATTTTTTTTAAGGTTTCCTTACTGCACTCCGGACACTTGGTCATGACCGGATCGCTCATCTTCTGCAAAAACTCCTTTTGGAATCCGCAAGATGCGCAATGGTATTCATAAATCGGCATGGAATGCTCCGAACGAAGCCCAGATCGAGAAAAGCGGTGATTATAGCGGCAGCCGGCAACGCCCCATGCCATCGCCTTAAAGGCCGACAGGACTTTGTGCGATCGGATAACGCGCGACGCGGCCTCGGTTGAAGAAAGAAGTCAGGGCAATGCGGCCGCTTTCAAGAGCGGATTCGTATGCACGGATAGCGCGCCAGGACGAAAAAAAAGCCGAAGCAAACGCTTCGGCTTTTTTGGATGAAAGCAGAATCGGTCAGAACGGAATGTCGTCGTCCATGTCGCCGAAGCCGCCACCGCCGCTGGCCGGCGCCTTTTTCGCCGGCGCACGCGATTCGCCACCGCCCGATTCGCGCGGCGGAGCGTCACCCATGCCCTGACGGCCACCGAGCAGTTGCATGCTTTCGGCAACGATTTCGGTGGAGTAACGATCCGCGCCGGTTTCCTTATCCTGCCATTTGCGCGTCCGGATGCGGCCCTCGATATAGACCGGCGAACCCTTCTTCAAATATTGCCCGGCAATTTCGGCCAGGCGGCCGAAGAAAGACACGCGATGCCACTCGGTCGCTTCCTTCATTTCGCCCGACTGCTTGTCCTTCCACTTGTCGGTGGTGGCAAGCCGGATGTTGGCGATGGCGTCGCCGCTCGGCATGTAGCGGGTTTCCGGATCGGCACCGAGGTTGCCGACGAGGATCACCTTATTGACTGAAGCCATGAACGTTTTCCTCCTGGGGAAAGCTGTAGAACATAAGAATTCTCTGCCGTACCGCGACACGCTTCGCGCCACGAAATACCGCGCACTATAGCCGCTCCGGACCCGCTGTGTGCACGACTGTAGTGGTTGCTGAACGACGCGGAGCCGGCACCTTCATGCCGATGGCGATCACCGCCCAAATCGTCAGCACGACGACACCGAAAAGGAAGACGCTGCCGCTGCCGTAATGCTTGGCGAGCCAGCCGCCGAGCGCTCCGCCGACGAACAATCCGAGCGACTGGGTGGTGTTGTAGACACCCAGGGCAGTCGCCTTCGCGGCGGGTGGCGCAATGCGCGACACCAGCGACGGCAGACTCGCTTCGAGGATATTGAACGCGACGAAAAATCCGAGCAGCAAGGTGATCTGCCACGCGAGGCTGTATGCGCCGAGCGAATAACCGAGCTGTACCACCACCAATAGACAGATAGAGCCGATGAAAATCCGTTTCGCCCGACCGTGGCGCTCGGCCGCCATCAGCGCCGGCACCATCAAGACAAAAGAAGCGAGTACCACCGGCAGATAAACCAGCCAGTGACGTTCGACCGGCAATCCGGCGTATTCGACCAACAATGGCGGCACGACGACGAACATCGCCATCTGCGCCATATGCAGCGCGAAAATACCGAAGTTCAGGCGCAGCAGTTCGACATCCTGCAATACCTGCCAAAGCGTTGGCGCTTCGATATCCGCTGCGGCCGGGTCGTACAGTACGGGCTCGGCCGGAACCAATCTGTACAGCACCACGATCGCGCCGAGCGCGAGGATGCCGGTGAGCGCGAAGATTCCGCCCATACCAATCCAGCGATACAAGGTCGGCGCACCAACGAGCGAGAGCGCAAACATCAAACCGATGGAGCTGCCGATGATCGCCATGGTTTTGGTGCGCTGCTCTTCGCGGGTGAGGTCGGCGGCAAGCGCCATCACCGCAGCCGAAATGGCGCCCGCACCCTGCATGCAACGGCCAATGATCGTCACCCAAATGTCGGTTCCCACGGCGGCGACAAAACTGCCCGCCGCAAACAGCAGCAGGCCGAGCATGATGACGCGCTTGCGGCCGTAGCGATCGGCCGCGATGCCATAGGGGATTTGCAGAAAGCCCTGCGTCAGGCCATAGGCGCCGAGGGCCAGACCGACCAGCGCAAGATCATCTCCGCCGCGCAGCGCCGGCGCGTGCACTGCGAAAACCGGAAGAATGAGAAACAGCCCCAACATGCGCAGGGCGAATATCGATCCAAGGGATAAAGCGGCACGGAATTCCCCACCCGTCATGCGGGGCGCGGAAGCGGATGACTGCATTGGGGTGGCATGCGTACAGGCGAGTTGCGTATAGTAGCAGGTTTACTTTTGCTCTCCGGCTCTGGAAGAGCCTTGTCGAGTGCCAGGTACGGTCCACCGCTGCGCGTTGCTGAACGCGCAGCGCCTCGAATTCGGAGCCGTCCGTACCCGAACTTGATTGAACTCTTCTTGCAGTCTGCGGGCTCGCGAAGTGACCTGATGGACGAAATCCGCATACGCGGTGCACGCACGCACAACCTCAAGAACATCAATCTCGATCTGCCGCGCAACAAGCTGATCGTGATCACCGGTCTGTCCGGCTCCGGCAAGTCCTCGCTCGCGTTCGACACGCTCTACGCCGAAGGCCAGCGTCGTTATGTGGAATCGCTCTCCGCTTACGCGCGTCAATTCCTGCAATTGATGGAAAAGCCGGACGTCGATCTGATCGAGGGCCTGTCGCCCGCCATATCGATCGAGCAGAAGGCCACCAGCCACAACCCGCGTTCGACGGTCGGTACCGTTACCGAAATCCACGATTACCTGCGTCTGCTGTACGCCCGCGTCGGCACGCCCTACTGCCCCGAACACGGACAACCGTTGTCGGCGCAATCGGTCTCGCAGATGGTCGATCACGTACTCGCATTGCCGGAAGAAACCAAGCTGATGATCCTGGCGCCCGTCGTTTCGGGCCGCAAGGGCGAGCAAGTCGATCTCATCGAGGAATTACGCGCGCAGGGCTTCGTGCGATTGCGTATCGACGGCAACGTCTACGATATGGACGCGCTACCGAAGCTGGCGAAAACCAGCAAACACGATATCGACGTGGTGGTCGATCGCCTCAAGGTGCGCGCCGATCAGAAGCAGCGCCTGGCCGAATCGTTCGAAACCGCGCTGCGCCATGCCGAAGGGCGCGCCGTCGCGGCCGAAATCGACAGCGGCGCGGAGCACCTGTTCTCATCCAAGTTCGCCTGCCCGATCTGTCGGCATTCGTTGTCCGAACTGGAGCCGCGCCTTTTCTCCTTCAACAACCCGATGGGCGCGTGCCCCGAATGCGACGGCCTGGGTTCGATTGAGTTCTTCGATCCGAAGCGCGTTGTCGCACATCCGGAAATGTCGCTCGCTTCGGGCGCCATTCGCGGCTGGGATCGACGCAACCAGTTCTACTTCCAGATGCTCACCAGCCTCGGGACGCACTACGGCTTCGATGTGGAAAAGCCGTTTCAGCAATTGCCCGATGAGGTACAGGGC
>DATCWO010000041.1:0-6411 GCA_036566325.1 Burkholderiales bacterium
ATCGATCTCGGCCAGCAGATCGCCCTGCTTGACGGTCGAGCCGATCTGCACATGCACGACCTTCAACTGCCCCGAAACCTGCGTGCCGACATCGACATAGTCGCGCGGCTGCAGGGTGCCGGTCGCGGTCACGCTCTCTTCGATATCGCCACGCTCGACCGGTGCGGTCGTGTAGCGATCCGCCGGATCACCGTCCGCGAACCACGTCGTGTACACATAGAATCCGACCCCGACGAGCAGAAGTAAGGCGCCCGCGGCGTAAGCCGCCCGACGCATGCCGCGCTTGCGCGGAGCGATGCCGTGCGAAGCCGCCTTGCCGAAAGGGGTGGCGGTCCGGGGAACAGTCTGGTCTTCTACGTCCGCAGTCATGGCGTGCGATCGAAAATGAGTTTTTGTGGAACGGATTGTGGCCGAGGATGCGGCAGCAACTGTGCACCAAACGTGAAAATCGCGTTTCCCGCCGTTTCCGGCGGCACGCGAAACACCTTACTTCCATAAAGCTTCCGCGATTTCAGGCTAGGCTGCATTCCGTATCCCGGCTCCATTGCGCCCGGGCATGGCTCTACAAGGACGACCGGCATGACCGACCTTTCCGCCACTGCAACCGCCGCACCGCGCACCACCCTCCTGGGACGGCGGTTCGATCGTCTGCGCGTCAAGCTGTTCCTCGCCATCGCAGGCGCCAATGCGCTGCTGGCGATCGTGGCCTATCTGCTGTTCGCCCTCAGCTTCGAACGCGGATTCATCGATTATCTACATCGCGGCGATGTTGCAAAGCTCGATTCGCTGATCACCTCGCTGGCACGGGATTATGACCGCGAGGGCGGCTGGGATGCGATTGTGAACGACCGTAACGGCTGGGCCGAGCGCTCCCGCAAAACGCTCGATCTGCCACCGCGCCCGGACGACGACGCCCCTCGCAGCACCGTTGCGCCCGCATCCTCGCGCGAGTTTCCGCTCACCATCGATCCGCGCCTGATGCTGTTCGACGCCGAACGCCATCTCCTGATCGGCCGACAAGAGCGCGCGGACGATGCAATACTGAAGCCGATCATCGCACGCGGCGACACCGTGGGTTATCTCGGTTATCTGCAGCGCACCTGGCTGTTCGAATCGGTCGCGCGAATGTCCTCCGTGCAACAGCACGGCAGTTTTGCGGCGATCGGACTGGGCATGCTGGGCGCCGCGCTATTGCTCGGCGCGGGGCTCGCGCAATGGCTCACCAAACGCATTCGCGCACTCGCAACAGCCACCGCGGCGCTGATACAAGGCAATTACGACATCCGTCTGGCCGCACAAGGTCACGATGAACTCGATCAACTGGCGCGCGATTTCAACAAGCTTGCCGCCACGCTCGCCGCGACGCGACGTGCGCGCAGCCAATGGGTCGCCGATATCGCACATGAATTGCGTACACCGCTGTCCGTGTTACGCGGGGAAATCGAAGCGCTGCAGGATGGTGTCCGTCCTCTCAATCCGCACAGCGTGACCTCGCTCGCGCATGAGGTCGAACGGCTCGGTCGATTGGTGGAAGATCTGCATCTGCTCTCCATGTCGGATCTCGGCGCACTCACCTACTACAACGAAGCGGTGGACATCGCCGAGGTGATCGACGACGTCGTCAATTCGCATCGCCGCGCAATCGACGAGCGCGGCCTGCAGATCGAGACGAGGCTGCAGAAAGGCACCGTGCTCGCCGACGCGGCGCGGCTCGCCCAGGTGTTTGGCAATCTCATGCAGAACACGATCCGCTACACCGACGCGGGAGGTCGTCTCGTGATTGGCATGCAAGGCATCGATGACAAAATCATTGTGCATTGGGAGGATTCCAGCCCAGGGGTCGCCGACGGCGAACTCGCGCGCCTGACCGATCGCCTGTATCGGGTGGACGGCTCTCGCAGCCGTGCCGGCGGGGGATCCGGACTCGGCCTCGCGATCGCAAAGGCGATCGTCGAAGCGCACCACGGCAGCATGACGGCGCGCCCGAGCGCCCTCGGCGGTTTATGGTGGCAATTGGAGTTTCCGCGTCATGGCTGAACGCATATTGATCGTCGAAGATGAGCCGAAGATCGCCGAACTGCTGCGCGACTACCTGCTGCAGGACGGCTACGACGTCGACCTGCTGGATCGCGGCGACACGGTGGAAGCGTGGGTGCGCGATCATGGCGCCGACCTTGTGCTGCTCGATCTCATGTTGCCGGGCAAGAACGGACTCGACGTATGCAAGGGACTGCGCACGTTCACCAACGCGTCCATCATCATGGTGACGGCGCGGGTGGAAGAAATCGATCGACTGCTCGGCCTGGAGCTCGGCGCGGACGATTACATCTGCAAACCATTCAGTCCGCGCGAAGTCGTGGCGCGTGTGAAGGCAGTCCTGCGACGCGCAAAGCGACGCGATGAACCGCAAGACACCGGACTCGCACTCGACGATGCCGGCTACAAGGCAAGCATTCACGGCCGCGATCTCGGGCTCACCGTGGTCGAGTTTCAGTTACTCAAGGTGCTGGTCAGCCGGCCGGGACGTTTGTATTCCCGCGATCAACTCATGGATGCGATGTACCGGGACGAGCGGATCGTATCGGATCGCACCGTGGATAGTCACATCAAGAAGCTGCGCAAGAAGATCGGTGACGTGCTGCCGGATCGGGAAATCATCCACTCGGTTTACGGCGTCGGCTACAAATACGAGTGGTAGCGCGACCGCATTGACCCCAGGACAAAGCTAACCACGCTTATACCGCGCCGCATCGTCACGCTGAACCAGGCGAAGTCGCTGCATCAACTCCAGCGGGTCGGCCGGTTTGGTCACATGATGATCGAAGCCGGCCTCCAGGGCGCGCGTACGGTCTTCCGTCTGCCCCCAGCCGGTCAGGGCAATCAGTGTGACGCTCGCACCCCAGTGTTCGCGGCGGATGCTGCGTGCCACGTCATAGCCGTTCATGTCCGACATGCCGATGTCGAGCACCACGGCGTCCGGCTGCAAACGCATCGCGATATCGAGCGCCTCCCGCCCGGAGTAGGCCACGTGGGCGTCGTGTCCCGCACCCGCCAGGGCGAGTGCGAGCGAGTCGGCGGCGTCGACATTGTCATCGACGACCAATAGCCGTAAAGGCTTCGAGTTTTCCAGCGACGGAAGAGCGGCCGGCTCGTGCGCTACGGGACGGTCTGCCGCCGCGAGCGGTATGCGCACGATGAACTCGCTGCCCATATTCAAACCCTCGCTGCGCGCCTCGACCGACCCGCGATGCAGATCGACAAGTTTCTTCACCAGCGCAAGCCCGATGCCGAGCCCATCACCGACCTGCTCGCCCGATCGATCATCCTGCGCATACATGCCGAAAATGCGGGGCAGAAACTCGGGGCGGATTCCCTTGCCGGTATCGTGCACGGAGACGATCGCCACCGCCTCATCGACCGTGACGCTCAATGTGATCATTGCGCCGGGGTCGCTGTACTTGGCCGCGTTGTTGAGCAGATTGGAAAGCACCTGCGCCAGACGCGTCGCATCCGCGTGCACGAAAACCGGCGCCGCCGGTAGCTCAACGGCGAATCGATGGCCGCGCTCTTCAATACCCGGCCGACTGGTCTCCACGGCGCATTCGATAATATCGCCAAGCGCAGCGGATTCGAACTGCAGCGTCATCTTGTCGAGCGTGATCCGGCTGATATCGAGCAGATCGTCGATCAAGCGCACCAGTTGCGCGACCTGTCGGTCCATCAACCGCGTGGCCCAGGCGACACTTGAGGGCGCCACTTCGCCCCCTCGCAACAGATGCAATGCGCTGCATATGGGAGCAAGCGGGTTGCGCAATTCGTGCGCCAGCGTCGCGAGAAAGCGGTCTTTGCGCCGATCAGCTTCTTCCAGCGCCTGCTGCGCCCGCTTCTCCGCACTGATATCGCGAACCTCCAGCACAATTCCTGCAAGCTCGTCGTTCTTGAATATCGGGCTTACATTGCAACGCACGGGAAATCTACGGCCGCCGCGATCAACAAACACATCCTCATGCTCGCGCACAGCGCGCTGTGTAAGGATGCTCTTGCCGATGCAGCATTCGTCCATCTGCACCGGTCTGCCGTCGGCCTGGGCGTGATGGACGAGTTCGTGCAGCGGCTGTCCCCTCACGTCGGCGAAGCGGAAATCGACCATCGCTTCGGCGGCCGGATTCATAAAGGTCGTCGCACCATCGCGGTCCATCATGAATATCGCCGTGGTCGCGTTGTCGGTGATCGCCTTGATCAACCCGTGCGCTTCACGCAGCCTCGACTCGGCATGCTGTCGCGCCTGTTCGCTGCGCTTACGATCGGTGATATCGAAGTTGACGCCCACCACTTTCGACGTCCTGCCGTCGCGACCGACCAGCGCCATGCCGCGGCCCACCAGCCAGCGCTCTTCGCCGCTCGTGCGAATGATGCGGAATTCCGCCTCGAACGAAGCCTGTGTTTCCACCGCGGCGCGAAATGCATATTCAACGCGATGGCGATCGTCCGGATGCACCACATTGAAGAACTGTTCCGGCGTGATGGAGCGCTCTTCACCGACACCGGAGATACGATGTTCGGTGCCGTTCCACGCGACTTTGTTGGTGACGGCATCCCATTCCCAGATGCCCATGCGACCTGCGGCCAGCGCGAGATGCAGGCGCGCATCGCCTTCCAGGATCGCGAGTTCCTGGCTTTCGGTTAGCGGAGTCATGCAAGCAGCTTCTTCGTCGCTCTGAGTGCGACGTGTAGTTCATCGTTGCGCTCTTATAAACTAGAAGTGCTACACAGTCATTGAAGCGACTGTCATAGATGACGTGCGCTTGATGAATGACAAGTAACTGGCGTTTTAAACACCGGCAAGTGTTTGCATTCGACGACGATCAACGCAGTGGGGCTGGCAAAAATTACAGTCGCCCGGCAGTGGAGCGATGCCAACCATTGGAAGTGAAATCGATGGTGCCGGCTAGAGGAATCGAACCCCTGACCTTCTGATTACAAATCAGCTGCTCTACCTGCTGAGCTAAGCCGGCGTTGAGGCGCGATTATACGCAGCGCCGCGTCGTGGAAACGCGAAGGCCCGGATGCCGTGTCACTTGACGATGCGCAACGTCGGTTTACCGCCGTTGGCAGGCGGGGCAGGCGGTTCGACCGACTCATCCTGCTCCGACGACTCCCGGGTTTGCTTTGCCGCAGGGGGCGGCGCATCGGATGGCACCGCCGATTGATCATTCTGCTCGTCAGTCTCGCGCTCGATGGGGAAGGACATGCCCTGACCGTTTTCGCGCGCGTAGATCGCCGCGACTTGCGAGACCGGAATGATCAGCTCGCGCGCCGTACCGCCGAAGCGGGCGGCGAACTCAACATAGTCATTGCCGATTTTCAACTTGTTCGCGGCGAGCGGCCCGATGTTGAGCACGATCTCGCCGTTACGCACGTACTCGACCGGAACGCGTGTGTTGGCATCGACCACGACTGACACATACGGCGTGTAGCCGTTATCGACGCACCACTCGTAGAGGGCGCGCATGAGGTACGGCTTGGTGGAAGTTGGTTCAGTCACGCGTCGGGTACGACAAATTGAAGGTCGCAGTTTAAACCCCTGCGCAAACAGATGTCAGCGGGTTTTGCAGACTGTGACAGTGAAAAATGCGTCGGGCTTTTTCCTACATTCGACGCGCAATGGCAGCGGAACAAAGTGCCGCGTTCCGCAGCCCGTGTCCATGAGGAGGACATTGCATGCGCAGCCGCCGGCCGCGCATGCAATCACTTGCGCATGACTTTTTCGGAAGGCGTCAATGCGTCGATGAAGGCAGGGCGACTGAACAAACGCTCGGCGTATTTCTGCAACGGCGCTGCGGTCTTCGGCAGGGTAATGCCATAGTAGTCCAGACGCCACAGCAGCGGACTGATCGCCACGTCGAGCATGGAGAATTCATCGCCCAGCATGTACTTCTGCTTGGTGAAGACGGGAGCCAGTTCGATCAGGCGGTCGATCACTTGCTGGCGCGCCTTCTCCTGTTGCTTGGGATTGCCCTTCTCGATCGGGTCGATCTGGCTGAACAGTTCCACCTCGAAGTTGAACAGGAACAGTCGAGCGCGCGCCCGCATGACCGGATCGGCCGGCATGAGTTGCGGGTGCGGAAAACGCTCATCAATGTATTCGTTGATGATGTTCGCTTCGTAAAGGATCAGGTCGCGTTCGACCAGCACGGGTAACCGGTTGTATGGATTCATCACCGCGATATCTTCCGGCTTGTTGTACAAGTCGACGTCGATGATCTGGAAATCCATGCCCTTTTCATACAGCACAATGCGGCAGCGCTGCGAGAAAGGGCAGGTGGTTCCGGAATACAGGTTCATCATGGGGCTACCTCTTTCCCTTTCTGGGGGAGCAGAAAAACAAAAGCGCGGCGCACGCGGCGCCGC
>DATCWO010000091.1:0-8535 GCA_036566325.1 Burkholderiales bacterium
CAACGTTGTCGAAGTGGCCTTCGACGACGAAGCGGACGCCTTCAGCAACATCAATACCCGCGACGAATTGCGTGAGCACGAAGATCGTGCCTGACACGCATTCGCCGCTCACACGTTTGGACTACGCCATGAACGACATCAAAAAAATCATCAGCTGCATGGACGACTACGATCCGGACGCGCTCACCGTGCCGAAGGCGCGCGAAGCGATCCACGCCTGTCTCAAACCGATCGGCGGAACGGAACGTGTGGCGGTACGCGCGAGTCTGGGACGCATTCTGGCGGCTGACATCATTTCGCCCATTGACGTGCCGTCGCATGACAACTCGGCGATGGACGGCTGGGCGGTGCGCGGCGACGACCTGAATGCCGACGGCGACACGCGCCTGCGCGAAGCGGGCATCGCGTATGCGGGGCGCGCCTTCGCCGGTGCAGTGAAAAAAGGCGAATGCGTGCGCATCATGACCGGCGCGGTGATGCCGCAAGGCACCGACACGGTCGTGATCCAGGAAGTGGTACGCCAGGATGGCGACGCCGTCATCATCCCCGCCGGTCAGAAGGCGGGACAGAACAAACGTCTCGCCGGCGAAGATCTCGCGATCGGCAAACCCGTGCTGCAAGCCGGCCATCTGATACGGCCGGCCGAATTGGGATTGATGGCGTCGCTCGGTCTCGCCGAAGTTGCCGTGCGACGTCGCTTGCGCGTGGCGTTTTTCTCCACTGGCGACGAACTCGCGTCCGTCGGCTCGGCGCTGAAAGAGGGCGAGGTTTACGATTCCAATCGCTACACGATCTACGGCATGCTCGAACGCCTGGGCGTGGAAATCCTCGACATGGGCGTGGTACGCGACGACCCCGCCATCCTCGAAGCGGCATTCATGGAAGCCTCGACCAATGCCGATGCGGTGATTACCTCCGGCGGCGTCTCGGTCGGCGAAGCCGATTACACGCGCGACCTGCTCGGCCGGCTCGGTGAAGTGCTGTTCTGGAAAATCGCGATGAAGCCGGGCCGCCCGATGGCCTTCGGCAAAATCGGCGGCGCTTACTTCTTCGGCCTGCCGGGCAATCCGGTGTCGGTGATGGTGACTTTCCACCAGTTCGTGCGCGATGCGTTATACGTGCTTTCAGGTCGCGCCGGCAATTTCGAATCGCCGCTGCTGCAAGTACCCTGCACCACCGCACTGAGGAAGAACCCCGGGCGCACGGAATTTCAGCGCGGCGTGCTGTCGCGCGACGAAGCGGGGCGCTGGCAAGTGCGCGTCACCGGCGCACAGGGTTCCGGGGTGCTGCGTTCCATGTCGGAAGCGAATTGCTTCATCGTGCTCGAACATGAACGCGGCAGCGTCAAGCCGGGCGACACGGTGAGCGTGCAGATCATGGAAGGCGTGATTTAAGGCGACACCTGGATTCCCAATCGCGCGGCTGCGCCGCTTGTCGGGAATGACGACGGATAGGGTAACGAT
Source organism: Burkholderiales bacterium (assembly GCA_036566325.1). Lineage (GTDB taxonomy): Bacteria > Pseudomonadota > Gammaproteobacteria > Burkholderiales > SG8-39 > ZC4RG42. The sequence goes on from DATCWO010000091.1 coordinate 1,464, forward strand.
TTCGGCCGTCACCCTGCGCAGGCGCGAGCCCGGATGCACACCGTCTTTGAGAAAAGTGTGTAGGCGTCACTCCTGCGCAGGCGGGATTTCAGTATCCAACCTAACTGCTTTTACTCTCCGCTCGAAACTCCCGGCTCTCGACCGCATTTCCCACCACGTCCGCCATCCGCGCGCAGGCCAATATCAGCGCCTCCGGATCGACCGGCTTGGCGAGGTGCAACTGAAAACCCGCGACCAGCGCACGCCGGCGATCCTCGTCACGCGCGAAAGCGGTCAGCGCAATGGCCGGCGTCCGCCCGCCGAACTCCGGCGGCAAAGTCCGTATCTGTCTGATCAATGCGTAACCATCGGTATGTGGCATGCCGATATCACTCACGATGATGGTCGGACGCTCGCGCAACAGACATTCCAGTGCATCGCCGGCATTTGACGCCGTCAACACCTGAGCGCCGTACTCGCTCAGGATGCGATGCAGCAAGGCACGCGCATCCGCTTCGTCATCCACCACCAGCACTTTCAGACCGTCCAGCGTCGGCGCGTCCTGATCGATTGCTGCAATGGCGGTCTCCAGCGCCCCGTTGACCGCCGGTTCACGCGCAGTGGCGGGCTCGACCGCAGCGATGGGGAGCATTACGGTAAACGTGGCCCCGCGACCTAATCCTTCGCTGTGCGCGGCGACTGTGCCGCCGTGCAGTTCGACCAGGCTCTTCACAATTGACAGGCCAAGGCCAAGGCCGCCGTGAGCGCGCGTCGTGGAGCTGTCGAACTGACGGAAGCGATCGAATATGTGCGGCAGAAAATCCTTCGGTACACCGCTCCCGGAATCGCACACTTGCAATTCCAGCTGACTATCCATTTGGCGCAGCACAATTTCGACCTTGCCACCGCTCGGCGTGAATTTGATTGCGTTGATCAGCAGGTTCCACAACACCTGCTGCAGACGGCCGGGGTCGCCGATCAACGCCGGTGCGCCACGATCGATCGTCTGCGCCAGGGTGACGTGCTTTGCCTCGGCCATCGGTCGCACCACATCGAGCGCGGCGTCCACCACCTCGGGCAGATGTACGCGTTGCATGTCGAGGCGCACTTTGCCGGAAATGATGCGACTCATATCCAGCAAGTCGTCGATGAGCTTCTGCTGCGCTTTGGCATTGCGCTCGATCGCCTCAAGGCCCGCCGCGGAGTCTTCGGCGCTCATGGGCCGTCGACGCAGCAATTGCGCCCAGCCCAGCATGGCGCTCAGAGGCGTGCGCAATTCGTGACTGAGCGTGGCGAGAAACTCGTCCTTCATGCGCACAACGCGTTCGGCTTCCTCGCGTGCGGTGCGTTCCGCTGTCAGCAACTTCTCGCGTTCGATCTCGATGCGTTTGGCATCCGTGATGTCGCGCGTAACGCCGAGATGGCCGTTGCGTCCATCGGCCATTGTGATCGGCACGGCGTGCGTTTCCATCCAACGGCGCGCGCCATGCAGGCCGACCGTTTCGAATTGCCAGACCAGGCGCTCGCCGCGACAGACACGCTCGTGGTTGCGCGTCCACTCCGCGCAATACTCGGGTGCCAGCAGATCGCACATGTGCATGCCCAGCACTGACTCCGACGAGCCCACCTCGAGCGCGCTCAGACCGGCATGGTTAACATATTGGAGCGTGCCATCCGGCGCCACGATCTTGACGAACTCCGGCGTAGTCTCCACCACGGCGCGAAAACGCGCCTCCGCCTCATGCTCGCCGCTCACGTCGGTGTTGGTGCCGAACCACCACACGATGCGGCCCGACGCGTCACGCAATGCTTCGGCGCGCGTGAGAAATTCGCGATAACGGCCATCCGCGCCCTTGAGCGGGAAGATCATTTCAAACGGTTCGCCCGAGGCAATCGCGCTGTGGTATCGGTCGTACACATCCCGCCACGTATCGGGATGGTGGACCAGTTGCCAACCCTCCGTATCCATCTGCTCGAACGTTGTGCCCGTGTAGTCGTACCAGCGCTGGTTGTACCAGTAGACTCGCCCGTCGGGCCATGCCATCCAGGCCAGTTGCGGCATGCTGTTCGCCATCTGGCGAAAGCGTTCCTCGCTTTCGCGCAGATCACGTGCCACACGCGCACGCTCGAGCGCCTCCCAGCAGCGCGCGGCGACCAGATGCACGAGATCGATCTCTTCATCGGTCCAGCGGCGCGGCGTCGCCTGATGGACGGCCATTGCCGCCACAAGACAGTCGGCCTTGTGCAATGGCACACAGATGAGGGCCTTGATACCCATTTCGCGGAACCCGATGAGGCCGGACGCTTCCCCAACAAGCGTATCGACGTCCTCCTGAACATAATCCCTGCCGCCGCGCAGCGAATCCACCAGTTCGGCGCCGAACTGCTTTAGCGAATAACGTCCAACAATACTGACAACGCCGCGCGTGTAGTCACCGGTTATCGTGAACGCCTCTTCGTCCTCGTCGATTTCGGCGTAGGCACAACGATCGACATCCATGTGCCTGCCGAGCAACGCAGCCGCGGCAGCCGTGATTTCTTCCGGATCGCTAAGCGGAGTCGTGACCTGATTCAGCTCGACAATGAACTGTAACGTCCGCGCCTGCCGCGCTCGTTCGTCCTCGGCGCGCCGCTGTTCGGTAACGTCGTGGAAGTAAACCGCGAGTCCGTCCTCCGAAGGAGAAGCCCGCACTTCCATCCAGCGTTCGCTTTCGACGTACAAGGTCGAGCACCAATGGAAACTTACCGCCACGTGATCGCGCGCTGCGCGCCGGTACTGCGCCTCCAGCGCCGTGCCGTGAAGTTGTGGAAACACTTCCCAGATGGAGCGACCCAGCAGCGCGTCGCTCGAATAGCCCAGATGATTGATGGCCAGGCGATTGACGTAAGTGAAGCGCCATTCGCTATCCAGCGCATAGAACGCGTCGGTAATGCTTTCAAGAATGGTTTGCGCGCGCACTTCCGCGCGTGTGCGCGCCGTAATGTCTTCCACCATTGCGGCGAAGCCAACCACTGCACCATCCCGCGCACGGTCGGGTGAATAGGTCACCGAGACGTCGCGTGGAATGCCGCTCAGCGTCATCCGCGTCGTGTACCGCACCGGCTCGCCGGCCAGCGCCTGTTCGATATAAGGCTGCGCACGCTCGTATGTCTCCGCACCGAACAGATCGCGCACCGTCCGACCATGCAGCAATTGCGGCGACTTACCGAACCATTCAACGTACGCGCGGTTGGTGAAGCGGAAACGTTGCTGTGCGTCGATGTAGGCGATCAGCACCGGCAGCGCGTCGGTGATTAGCCGTAACTGCTGTTCATGCGCGGCAATCGCTTCCTGATGCATGCGACTTTCTGTGAGGTCGCGCATGACCTTGAGGTAGCCGACGAAACGCCCATGCTCGTCATATAGCGTGTTGGTCGTGCCGCTCGCCCAGAAGCGCGTACCGTCCTTGCGGATCTGCCAGCAATCGTTGTTGGCGACCTGCCGTTCGCGCGCGGTACGCAGTTCTAGCTCGGCGCCGGCGCGGTCCTCTTCCGGGAAGATCACCTCGATCGGCTGCCCGACGAATTCGGGCTCGCGCCAGCCGAACATTTTCTCCACGCCGTCGTTCCACGACGCCATCGCGCCCACCGGCGAAACAAGAAAAATGGCGTAATCCTTCACCTGCTCAACCGCGAGACGATAAAGCTTCTCGTCACGGCGCGTCGCCTCGCGATAATCCTGCAGCGCCTGGGAACTGGCGCGCTGCGCGGCCTGCGCACGCACCTGCAGCAGACTCAGCCCGGCCAACAGCAGGCTCAGACACAAGCCTGCCGCCAGCACCCGGGGCACAAGTTCACTGCTGGACACCGCCTCGAAAGCCGGCAACGAGTGGTACTCGATGGTCCAGCGCCTGCCGGCGATTTCGAAAGCTTCAGTCGTGGTGAAGCGCGATGGTTCGTCGCCGGTACGCAGCGACGAGCGATAGAGCAAATTCGCGGCGACCGCGGTGCCGTCATAGATGGCGAAGTCGACCAGCGGATCGTCTTCGGTGCCGAATATCCCTTTGAAAAAATCGCCCGCACGCAGAGGGGTGTAAGCAAAGCCGATGAGGTTCGCGCGCCGTTCGGCCAGGGTGCTCGGCGTGCCCTTGCTGTTGTTATAGACCGGGATGTAAATCAGAAATCCGGACTGCTTGTGCGCGTCGATTTCCTGCACCAGCGTGACCCGCCCGGTCGCGGCCGGTTCGCTCGTATCGCGCGCGCGCGCCATCGCCGCGGCGCGCACCGGTTCGGAATACATGTCGTAGCCGATGGCGATACGGTTACGCTCGTTCAGCGGTTCGAGATAAACCGTGGAGTGGTATTCGTCGCGCTGCGTGTCGGGCCAGATTTTGAAATCCGCGAACCCCTGCTGGCGCATTTCGATCTCGACGGCTGCGCGCTCGTCCGGCTTCAACCGCCGCGAATAACCGATACCGAGCACTCCGGGATGCCTGCGTTCCAGTTCGAGGGCCTCGGCATAGGTCTGGAATTCGCCCCGCTCCACATACCGGTTTGCCGTGAGGTACCCCGCCACGCCTTGCAGCATGGCGATATGGGTATTCATCCGGTCCTGAATATTGTCGTGGCGCTGCTGCACAGCGTTGAGAAAGCGCGCGCCGTCCTTCTCTGCTTCACTGCGGGAAAGCTGCCATGTCACAAGTGCGGTCGCGAGCAGACCCGCCAGCAGGACGATAAGGGGAGCCCATTCGAGCCGTCGCAGGCGCCGCAGATGAAAACGATCGGTGGTCAGAGAATGCTCCGTACTGATCAAGCGCCGCTCGCACCGTGCAGAAACCACGGCACACGGGTGCGCCCGTCCCGGGCACCCGCGAAACTTCACCCAAACAAGTAGCTATCCACCTCGGAGAGGCGACGATTGCTATTTGAGCACATGCAAATCCGCGACGGGGCGCATTTCTTCAGCGCTCGTCTCGCGTACCGCGACGTCGACCGGCGCGAGTTCCTTGATTTCCTCGTCTCCGGCGACCGCCTCCAGATCGCGGAATTTGCGCGCCGTGACCAGCACGCGGGTTTCGATGGAACCGACCGCGCCGTTATACGCCTTGACCGCACCCTGCAGCGAACTGCCCAGCGTGACGAGATGGGTCGCCATGCTGGCGATGCGCTTGTGTAGTTCGGCGCCGAGATCGCTCACCATGCGGGCATTCACCGCCAACGCTTCCTGGCGCCAGCCATAGGCGATAGTGCGCAGCAAGGCGATCAGGGTGGTCGGGCTGGCGATCAACACCCGGCTCTCGAAACTGTATTCAAGCAGGCTGGCGTCATGCTCGAACGCGGCGCTGTAGAAAATTTCGCCCGGCACGAACAGCACGACCATGTCGGGCGTGCCCTCGAATTGCTGCCAGTAGGAGCGCCGACTCAGGGCGGTCAGGTGAGTGCGCAACTGTTTGGCGTGATCGATTAGCCGCAAGCGGCGCGTGTCCTCGTCCGGTGCCTCGTAGGCTTCGAGAAACGCGGCCAGCGGCGCCTTGGCATCGACCACGATCTGACCGCCGCCAGGCATGCGCACGATCAGATCGGGTCGCAGCAGGTTGCCTTCGTCGGTGGTGACGCTGTGCTGCTCGACGAAATCGCAATGCTTGAGCATGCCTGCCATTTCGACCACGCGGCGCAACTGCATTTCACCCCAGCGGCCGCGCACGGCGGGCTGGCGCAGGGCCTTGACGAGATTTGCCGTTTCGGAACGCAACTGCGTCTGCGTCTCGGCCAACGAACGCACCTGCTGACTGAGAGATTCATATGCGCCGACGCGCGATTTTTCTAGTTCCTGCACGCGCGCATCGAACTTGTCGAGCGACTCGCGCACCGGCTTCACCACCTGCTCGATGGCCTGCTGGCGCTTATCGAGATCGCCCCTGGCCACTTCCTGAAATTTCGCCAGGGTCTGCTGCGCCAGTTCGAGGAAACTCTGGTTATTGCTTTTCAGCGCCTGCGCCGACAGCGCACTGAACGCCTGGGACAACTGCTCGCGCGCCTGTTCCAGCGTCGCCAGTTTTTCCTGCGAGGCTTCGCGTTCCTTGCGCAGCTCGGTGCGCAGCCCTTCCAATTGCGCGCGCACCTCACTCGATGTCGCGCGCGTTTCTTCCAGTTCGCGCTCGCGCTGCGCCAGTGTGACCTTCAACTCCGGAATCTGCTGTGCCGTCGCCAGTGCGGCGGCCTTTTCCTCCGCGAGGCGTTGCCGTTCGTCCGTCCCCTCCCTCGCCTGTTGCGCATACAGATCGGCACCCGCTTTCGCCGACCGCCACAGCAATGCGAATACAAAGGCGCCGATGGCGCATAACACCGTAATGATGAGGGAAAGTTCCATAACGACCGCTCGCTTTCAGAGTCGGGCCAGTATAGCCAAAGGCGAGGCTCAACCGGTGAGCCGGCACCCCGCTAAGTCGTTTGAATTGCGCCGCCCGACCGCGCCGCGGCCGCGTGCTGCGACCCTTGTGTCACACGATTGCGCACCATACCGATATGTTCGCGCAGAATGTAGAGTTGATTGGCGTACGCGAGCGGCGTGGAAATGTGATTCACCCGATCTTCCAGGCGCTCAAGGCGTTCGAGCCATTCGGCGCGCGACGCGTCGTCCGGGCTCTGCTCGATTTCCTCTTCAAGAAACTTCAGCTCGCCGTACCATTTGTACACGCGCGCACGCACCCGCCAGGCGTACAGCAGCGGCAGCACACGCATCAACGGCAGCATCACGGCGATGATCGGAATGAGCAGCACGATCATGCGATCGATCAGCGTGGCCGCCCAGAAGGGCAGGTAGCGCTGCAGGAAACTGGCGCCCGATTTGTAAAAGCGGCCTGCTTCCTTCGACAGCGGAAAATCGATCTGCTGCGCGTTGGGAAATTCGCCGGGCCGTTGAAACAGGCCGGGCTGGCCGTGCACTTCGCTTGCCGCCTGCAGCAGCAGATCAATCACGGCGGGATGCGTCGATTCGCGCGCCACCAGCGTCGCCATGGTGGCCACGAGTTGCACGTCATGCCGGGGGATATCGCGTTCGAGGTCGACCGAGCCGCGCGGCAGCGACACCTTGGATAGATAAGGAAAGCGGCGC
>DATCWO010000156.1:0-2781 GCA_036566325.1 Burkholderiales bacterium
TTGATGGGCGAAGGCCCAGACGCGCTTGAGGAAGCGCGATGCGCCATCCACGCCTTCGTCCGACCACAGCAGCGTCTGCTCGGGCGGGCTGGTGAACATCATGAAAAAGCGCGCGGTATCGGCGCCGTATTCCTCGATCAGGTTCTGCGGATCGACGCCGTTGTTCTTCGATTTCGACATGGTGCCGATACCGTTCGACTCGACCGGCTGGCCGTCGGTGCGCAATAGGGTCGCGATGCGATTGCCTTTGTCGTCGGTCCGGATATCCACGTCGACGGGGTTGAAGTACTGAATGCGACCCGCCTCGGTTTTGCGGAAGAAGGATTCGTTCAGCACCATGCCCTGAGTCAGCAGATTGGCGAAGGGCTCGTCAAGTTTGATCAGACCCAGATCGCGCATGGCCTTGGTCCAGAAGCGCGAATAGAGCAAATGCAGAATGGCGTGTTCGATCCCGCCGATGTACTGATCGACCGGCAACCAGTAATTCGCGCGCTCATCGACCATCGCATTGGTGTTGTCCGGGCAGGCGTAGCGCAGGTAGTACCAGGACGAATCGACGAAGGTGTCCATCGTGTCCGTCTCGCGGCGCGCCGCCTTGCCGCATTTCGGGCAATTGCAGTGGAGGAAGTCGGCGCGCTTGTTGAGCGGATTGCCGCTGCCGTCCGGCACGCAGTCTTCCGGCAACACCACCGGCAACTGAGTGTCCGGCACCGGCACGTCGCCGCAGACTTCGCAGTGAATGATCGGGATCGGCGTGCCCCAATAACGCTGGCGCGAAATGCCCCAGTCGCGCAGGCGGTACTGCACACGCTTCTTGCCGAGATTTTTCTTCTCCAGCGCAGCGGCGATGGCATCGACCGCCTGCTGAAATTCCAGCCCGGAGAACTCGCCCGAGTTCACGGTGATGCCGTACTCGGCGTATTCCGCCTGCCAGGGCGCGACGACGCTTTCGTAGGCGCCGCTCTTTGACTTAATGACCTGCTTGTAGGGCAGTTCGTATTTCTGTGAAAACTCGAAATCGCGTTCGTCATGCGCCGGCACGGCCATGACTGCGCCTTCGCCGTAACCCATCAATACGTAGTTGGCGACCCACACGGGCAATTTCTCGCCGGTAAGCGGATGCACGACATGCAAACCGGTCGGCATGCCCTTCTTTTCCTGCGTCGCGATATCGGCTTCCATCACGCTGCCGCGCTTGCACTCTTCGACGAAGCGGGCGAGTTGCCAATCCTTTTTCGCCGCCAGCGTCGCCAGCGGATGCTCGGCCGCGACGGCGCAATAGGTCGCGCCCATCAGCGTATCGGCGCGCGTGGTGAAGACCTTCAGTACGCCTTCGCTTTCGGCATAGGGAAAATGGACTTCCACGCCTTCGCTGCGGCCGATCCAGTTCGCCTGCATGGTGCGCACGCGCTCGGGCCAGCCGGGCAGCGTGTCGAGCGCATCGAGCAATTCATCCGCGTACTGCGTGATGCGCATGTAGTACATCGGGATTTCGCGTTTTTCCACCAGCGCGCCGGTGCGCCAGCCGCGCCCGTCGATGACCTGCTCATTGGCGAGCACGGTCTGGTCGATCGGGTCCCAGTTCACCGTGCCGGTTTTCTTGTAGACGATGCCCTTTTCCAGCAGACGCAGGAACAGCCACTGATTCCACTTGTAATAGTCGGGCTTGCAGGTCGCCAGTTCGCGCTCCCAGTCGATGGCGAAGCCGAGCGACTGGAGCTGCTTTTTCATGTAGGCGATGTTGTCGTAGGTCCATTTCGCCGGCGGCACACCGTTCGCCATCGCGGCGTTTTCGGCCGGCAGACCGAATGCATCCCAGCCCATCGGTTGCATGACGTTGTAGCCCTGCATGCGATGAAAGCGCGCCAGCACGTCGCCGATGGTGTAGTTGCGCACGTGCCCCATGTGCAGCTTGCCCGAGGGATAAGGGAACATCGACAGGCAGTAGTACTTCGGCTTCGAAGCGTTCTCGACGGCACGTGCCGCCTTCGTTTTCTGCCAGTGGGCTTGCGCTTCGCGCTCGATTTTTTGCGGGTGATACGACGGCTGCATGGAAGGGCACTCTATAGGTAAGCGGTGAATTATAGCCGTCGCGTCCGCGCTTCCTCTATTCGCCGGATCAGCGCGCGGATTCGCGAGGCGAGCGTGGCGAGGGCATAAGCGGCTGTTAAACTCGCGTCTTTCCCGCTGCACCCGCCTCGCTGTGTCCAATCTGCTCGACAATCTCAATCCAGAACAACTCGCCGCCGTCACGCTCCCTGCACAGCACGCCATGATTCTCGCCGGCGCCGGCTCCGGCAAGACGCGGGTATTGACCACGCGCATCGCCTGGCTGATCCAGACCGGCAGCGTCGGACCGCAGGGCATTCTGGCGGTGACGTTCACGAACAAGGCGGCGAAGGAAATGCTGACGCGCCTGTCGGCCATGCTGCCGATCAATACGCGCGGGATGTGGATCGGCACTTTCCACGGCTTGTGCAACCGCCTGCTGCGCGCGCATCACCGCGACGCGGGCCTGCCGCAGTTGTTCACCATCATGGATTCGGGCGATCAGCAATCCATGGTCAAGCGCGTGCTGCGTTCGATGAACGCGGACGACGACAAGTTTCCGCCGCGCCAAGTGCAGAGTTTCATCAACAGCGCGAAGGAAGAAGGCAATCGCCCGAACGCGGTCGAAGCCTACGACGAAATGTCGCGCCGCTACGTCGAGTTCTACTCGGTGTACGAGGAGCAGTGTCAGCGCGAAGGCGTGGTCGATTTCGCCGAACTGCTGCTGCGCTC
>DATCWO010000208.1:0-22194 GCA_036566325.1 Burkholderiales bacterium
GGCACCAAAAGCGGTAATGGTATTCAAGGCTCGCATGCTCATGCTCCGATCAGATGGCGCACGACGTACACGATGACGATCCCGGCCGCGATGAATACGAGTGTGGCGGCGAGCGAGCGTGGCGAAAGCCGCGACAGGCCGCAGACGCCATGACCGCTGGTGCACCCGGAACCGTAACGCGTGCCGAGTCCGACCAGCAATCCGGCCACGATCAGAATCGGGTATCCCGCGTCGATCTGAATTGTTGCCGTCTCGTATAGCGCATATACGGCGGGGGCGAGCAGCAGCCCGAACAGAAAGGCGACTCGCCACGTGGTGTCGTTCGGTACCGGCGCAAGCACGCCGGCGAGAATGCCGCTGATACCGGCCACGCGACCGTTCAACAGAATGAGCGCCGTTGCCGCCAAGCCGATCAGCGCGCCGCCGAACAGTGCGTGCCAGGGGGTGAAATTGATCCAGTCGATCATCATTGCGTCCCGATGTGCTTTCGGATCGAAAAACCCCGATCGAGGTTTTTCGGGTGGTTTTCCGGTTATTGTTGCCAAAGTTAAAAGCATATATCGTCAAACGGGAATAGTGCTGTGAGGTGTGCGATGCGTCCGCAGGTCGAGGCGTTCTACGAGCTCGTGACGGGAACCGTGAGTTATGTCGTCTATGACGAGGTGGGTGGGCACGCCGCCGTCATCGACTCGGTCCTCGACTACGATCCGAACGCCGGACGCACCGCCACGCATTCAGCCGATCGTATCGCCAGGTTCGTTGCCGAGCGGCAACTTACGGTCGATTGGCTGCTGGAAACCCATGCTCACGCCGACCATCTCAGCGCGGCGCAATATCTCAAAAGCAAACTCGGCGGCAGAATCGCCATCGGCGCTCATATCCGCGCTGTGCAGGAGGTGTTCCGCCGGGTGTTCAACATCGATCGCGGTTTCACGCCGGACGGCTCGCAGTTCGATCATCTGTTCGAGGCGGACGAATCGTTCCGCATCGGCAAGCTGGATGCGCAGGTGTTGTACGTGCCGGGACATACGCCGGCCGACGCGGCCTATCGCGTCGGTGATGCGGTCTTTGTCGGCGATACGCTGTTCATGCCGGATGTTGGCACCGCGCGCTGCGATTTTCCGGGCGGCGACGCGCACGAACTATATCGCTCGGTGCGGCGCCTGCTCGAATTGCCGCCCGAGACGCGGCTGTTCATGTGCCACGACTATCCGCCCGAAGATCGCGCTCCCGCGTGGGAAACCACGGTGCGCGATCAGCGTGCGCACAACATTCACATTCACGACGGCGTCTCGGAAGAAGATTTCGTCGCACTTCGAACTGCGCGCGACGCAACGCTCGAGATGCCGACGCTCATCCTGCCGTCGGTGCAGATCAACATCCGCGCCGGCCATGTGCCGCCGCCGGAGGATAACGGCGTCAGCTATCTCAAGATTCCGCTGAACGCCCTTTGATCCACTGAAGGGTGATAGCACCGGGCATCCCGGCGCTTTTTTTTGTGCGACCGCCTTCGGCGGACTGCCGACCACCACGGGTTGCTGACATTACGACAGCGTCATGGCCGTCCCGCGCACACTATTTCACGATTACCCCAGAGTACTCTTTGGGGGGAAGTGATCATTTCCCCTAAGGTACTCGTCAGTGCAGAGGGCAAACCATGCGAAAGCGTGGGGCGCAAAGTCCACGGGCCTAAGGCGATATCGCGATGGCGGCCGGGCTTCACCCACCGACTTGCTTCGCCCTCGTCATGGTCCGTAATCCTTTTGGCGAGCGATGCAAGTGTCCAATGTTGTTTCCGGCGCGCCGAGCGCCTTTCGTCCCGGCATCGAAGCGCGCGGCTTCACTCTCATTGAAATGATGATCGTGGTCGCGATCGTAGCGATACTCGCCGCGGTCGCCCTGCCATCGTATGAGCGATACATCATCCGCGCGAATCGTGCCGACGCGCAGAAGCTCATGATCGGCGTCGCCAACCGCGAGGCGCAGTACCTCATCGATGCCCGCGCTTATACCGAGACCATCGGCGCAGGTGGTCTGAATTTCGCGCAAGACGGTTGGACCTGTGCAGACGACTGTACCAATGCCCGCTATAGCGTCGCCGTAACGCTTGACGCCGGCCCGCCCATCGGCTTCACGGTGACCGCCACACCAACCGGCGCACAAGCATCCGACGGCACGATGACCCTTGCCAACGACGGCACCAAAGCGCGCACTGTCGGCGGTGTGAACGTGGGATGGTGACCGTGTTGCACGTCGACCGCCTTACGCGCGCATCCACGCGCGGCTTCACGTTGATCGAACTGATGGTCGCGGTGACGGTGCTCGGCGTGCTTGCCGTCATATCGGCGCCGTATCTGGGCGATTTCGTGCTGAACGCGCGCCTGCGGGATGCCAGTCAACAGTTGCGCGCGGCCCTGGTCCAAGCGCGCAGCGAAGCCATTACGCGTAACGCCGAGATCGACGTGGTGCCCAATAGCCCCAACTGGGGCGCGGGCTGGCAGATCAAGGCCGGCACGCTGGTCCTGCTATCGACCGACGCTTTCGACAATCTCGCCGTACCGCTACCGTCAACCTCGACCACCATCACTTATCGGTCCAACGGACGGACCACCAGCGGCGGGCAGACGATCGTTTTGGCCATCAATGGCGCGTCGCAAATCAAGGCACGCTGCGTCGTACTCGACGCGAGCGGGCGGGCGTCGGTAATGCTCGACTCCGACAGCGACGCTTCTAACGGTTGCGCATGATGAGAACGCCTTCGATAAAACGAGCCGGCGGATTCTCGATGATTGAAGTGCTGGTGACTTTGATCGTCGTCGCGCTGGGTTTGCTCGGCCTCGCGGCCATGCAGACGCAGTTGCAGACGGCCGATTTCGAGGCCTACCAGCGCGCGCAGGCTATCGTGTTGGTCAACGATCTCCTAGACCGCATGAATGCCAATCGGGGCGCGGCGGACTGCTATGCGATATCGACCAATAATGGCCAGACGCCTTACGTGGGAGCGCTCGGTGGCGGGCACCTTGGTACACCCAACTGCGGTAGTGGTTCGGCGACTGCCGAAGCGATCGCGCGCGCCAACGCCGATCTGACGGAATGGAATGACCTACTGCAGGGCGCAGCGGAAGTGCGCTCGGGTTCACGTGTGGGCGCCATGCTCGGTGCGCGGGGCTGCGTGAGTTTCGATGCGGTGACCAGTACCTACATTGTTGCTGTCGCATGGCAAGGAATGATCGATACCTTCGAACCGGTGATTTCCTGCGCGTCGTCGCTGTACGGCGGCGAAACCAAGCGCCGAGTCGTGTGGACGACTGTCCGCATGGCGGATCTGATGTGAGCCGCATATGAAACGCCAGTCGGATCGATTCCGCAGACCCCTCTTGCAGCGCGGTATCACGCTCATCGAACTGATGATCGCGCTCACGCTTGGCTTACTGCTGAGCATGGGTATCGGTGCAATTTTCGTGAACTCGAGCCAGGCGCAGCGGGAATATCACCGCATGGCGCAGCAGATCGAAGACGGTCGCTATGCGATGGACGTGCTGACGCAGGATGTGCACCACGCCGGTTACTACGGTCCGTACTTCAAGTTGCCGGGGCCTCTCGCGGCCCCCGACCCCTGCGCGGTGTCCGATGCGAGTAGCGCCATCAGCAATGCGCTTCCCTTCGCGATCCAGGCGTACAGCGCAGCCGACTACAGCAGCCGACCCGATCTCAGCGGGACGAGTTGCGGGACCTGGCTGCCGGACGCCAACCTCTTGCCGGGCAGCGACGTTGTCGTGGTGCGCCGCGCCGATACACGCGCTTTGACCATTGGTTCGACGCCAACGGCAAACGAAGTCTATCTGCAGGTGAATCCCGTTCAGGGCCAGGTGCAGTTCGGTGCGGAAACGCCTCTCACCGCGGCCAGCACCGCGAATGGCGCTGCTGCCACAGTGCTCAAGCGCGACGGCGGCGCGGCCGATATTCACAAGCTGCACGTGCATGTCTATTTCGTGGCGCCCTGCAGTGTTGCGAACGGCGGAGGTGCGGTTTGCACGGGCGCGAATGACGATCGTGGACAGCCGGTTCCCACGCTGAAGCGTCTGGAGCTGACTGCCGTCGGCGGCGTGACCACCATGAACACGGTAACGATCGCGGAGGGGGTTGAAGCCTTCCAGGTCGATTACGGCATCGACGATTCGCCGGCCGCAGTGAACGATCTCACCGGCTCCATTGGCGACGGCGCTCCCGACCGTTATGTCGGCGCGCCCACCGCAGCCGAAATGCCTAACATCGTTACGGGGCGGCTTCACATCCTCACGCGCAATCGCGAGCGCAGTAGCGGCCACAGCGATACCAAGACCTTCGAACTCGGTAGTGCAGGCACTCTCGGACCGTTCAATGACGGGTTCAAACGGCACGCTTACGTGGCCGTCGTGCGGATCATCAACATGAGTTCTCGCAGGGAGATTCCATCGTGAGCCGCCATGGCAGCCAACGTGGCGCGGTGCTCGTCATAAGCATGGTGATGCTGATCGCGTTGACGATGTTCGTCATATCGATGCTGTACACCAGCAACACCAACCTGAAGGTCGTCGGCAATATGCAGGCGCAACGTCAACTGGAGGCGGTGGCGCAGAAAGTCGTGGAGGATCGCATCTCGTCGCTGGCCTTCTTTGAAGACGCCATCGCCGCGACGGGAATCTGGCCGACCGGCACCAACACCATCGTGTCGACCGAGCAGGGTTTCACCGTGACGGTGTACCGACCTGTGTGCAACTGGACCGAGCCGGAAGAAGGTTCCAGCGCCCTGAATCCGTTGGTGCCCGAGCAGACCGTGTGGACGGTGCGAGTTGTCGCGACTGATCCAGTCACGAGCGGCAGCGCGGACGTCTCTCAAGGGGTGCGCATGAGAATGCGCCCAGATCACTGTCCCGCATAGATAACGACATAAAAATACACGCGCAAAGGTCAGAGCTATGAGCAAAATATTTCAGTCTGGAATGCTCGCTGTCGCGGTCGCAATCGTCGCGCTGGCGAGTCCACCTGCCTTCGCGCAGTTCAATCCGTCCAACGAGGATACCGATCTCTTTCTAGTCAATCCGGTCGTGAGCGCGGCGCGGCCGAACGTGCTCATCGCGCTCGATAACACCGCCAACTGGAATAATCCGTTCGCCGTTGAGAAGGAAGCGCTAGCCACCGTGGTTAACGGTTTGTCTGATCAGTTCAATGTCGGCTTGATGCTGTTCCCGCAAACGGGGTCGCCGAACGACAACATCGACGGGGCTTTCGTCCGGTTTGGTGTCCGTCAGATGACCGATACGAACAAACAGGCCCTGGCACAGCTGGTCAACGACTTCCACATCAACAACGACAAGGGGAACAATGCGACCTTCTCCCTGATGATGTACGAAGCCTACGCTTACTATGCGGGCATCCAGGCGCGTGCGGGTTACGGCAAGAGCAAGCGCGATTTCGCCGGCAACACAGCGTACAACCCCTATGCGGCGTCACTCCCGAATCCCCCGTTAGTATCGCCGAGCAGCAAAACGTACATCAGTCCGATTACCGACGCGTGTCAGAAGAACTTCGTCATCATCCTCAGTAACGGCAAGGCGCAGGAAAACACCAACTCACTCGCCGCGTCGCAAACTCTACTGTCCGGCATCATGGGGGTGTCGCCGCCGCCTACGATCGCGCTGAATCCCAGTGGCGCACAGAACAACTGGACGGACGAGTTCGCCAAGTACATGGCGAATGGCGACTGCAATCCGAACGTCGACGGCACGCAGAGTGTCTACACGCACGTGATCGAAATCGATCCAGGTACGCAGAAAGCCGACCTTGACCACACTGCGCTTATGAAAAGCACTGCGCTGAATGGGAAAGGCTCCTACTTCGCGGTGAGCAGCGGAAATGGCGCGCAGGACATCGTCGACGCGCTGAACAGCATTTTCAAGGAAGTGCGCGCCGTCAACTCGGTATTCGCATCCACAACGCTACCCGTGAGCGTGAACGTGCGCGGCACGAATGCGAACCAGGTATACATGGGTGTGTTCCGTCCGGATTCGAATGCCGCACCGCGTTGGCAGGGCAACCTCAAGCTTTATCAGCTCGGCATCAACACCAACGTCAATCCGCCCGACCTTTTTCTTGCCGATGCGACAGGCATCGCTGCTGAAAGTCCGACCTCGGGCTTCATTGTTTCCCATGCCCGCAGCTTCTGGACGTCCCCGTCAAACTACTGGGCGTTCAAGGGCACTTACGAAGAGTCTGACATCAGCCATGCCTCGGACTCGCCCGACGGCCCGATCGTGGAGAAGGGCGCCGTGGCGCAGAAGATCCGTGTCACGACACCGGCCGAACGCAACATCTATACGTGTACAGGCAGTTGCGCGACCGGTAGCGCGCTGTCCGGAACACCGTTCAATACCGATAACGCAGCCATCACCGCCGTCGCGCTCAACGTCGCGGATAGCCGTCGCAATGAAATCATCAACTGGACGCGCGGCCAGGATCTGGACGACGAGAATGCCGATACCAGCACTGCCGATGTTCGTGCCGACGTTCATGGGGACGTGCTGCATTCTCGCCCAGCGGTGATCAACTACAATCGCAGCGGGGCTGACGAGGACAACGACGTCTTCGTGTTCTACGGCTCCAACGACGGTATTTTCCGCGCGGTCAAAGGCGGGATGGCCACCGGCGCCGGCGAGGAAGTATGGGGCTTCGTGGCGCCCGAGCATTTCGGCCAGTTGAAGCGCGTGCGCGATAACACACCGTTGATCGGCAATGGCGCGAAAAAGCCATACTTCTTCGACGGCCCGATCGGTGTCTATACGCTTGATGCAAACCTCGACGGCAGCATCCGCCCGACCGACGGCGACAAGGTCTATCTGTACCTGACCATGCGACGCGGTGGCCGATACATCTACGCGCTCGATGTCTCCGATCCACTGACGCCGCGCTTCATGTGGAAGAAGGGCTGTCCCAGCGCGACCAGCAATGTCGGTTGCGACACCGACTACGAGGCGATCGGCCAGACCTGGTCGGAGCCCAAGGTGACGTACCTGCGCGCCTGGGGCGGCAATACGCCGGTGCTGATTTTCGGCGCGGGCTACGACGCCGCGGTGGAGGACATCCAGCCCTGCCTCGCGACGAGCGTGACCAACGCATCGGTCACTACGACGGTGGGCGGGACGGTGACATTCGACAACGCCGGCTCCTGCAGTGTAAGCGGCGGAACATCGCAAACGGTAAGTCGCACCATCGGTCGTGGCGTGTATGTAGTCAATGCGCTGACCGGCGCGGTACTGTGGCGTGCCGGTCCGGATGCCGGCGCAGACCGTGTGGTCGCCGACATGCGCTTCGCCATGCCGGCAGATCCGGTTGTCTTGAATCGCGATCGCGACATCAGCCGCGTCGTGACCGGACGGGAAAATATCGTAGGCGGCTACGCCGATCGCATTTACGCCACTGATACCGGCGGGCAGATATGGCGTCTGGACGTGAATGACGCCAGTCCCAGCAACTGGAGCGTGCACAGGCTCGCAGCAATTTCCGATCTTTCCACGCCGGCAGGCCGACGCAAGTTCCTCTCAAATCCGGATGTCGTGTACACCAAGGATGACTACGGTCCGTACGACGCGGTGCTGATCGGCAGCGGCGACCGCGAACATCCATTCGACGGCACGGTTGGCAACCGCTTCTACATGTTCAAAGACCGCGACACGGGCCTGTCGGTGGCGACCGGACGGCCGACGATCACCGAAGCGGCGATGTTCGACACGACGGACAACTGCGTGCAGGACTGCACGGGCAACGCTCAACTCGAGGCGAAGGCCGGACTTCTTGCCGGTTCCGGTTGGTATATTCGCCTGGCAGTCGGCGAAAAAGTGATTGGCACGGCCGCAACCGTTTCCGGCACCGTGTTCTTCAACACCAATCAGCCGTCAGCCAATTCGTGCACCAGCAGCCTCGGGATTGCGCGCGAATATCAGATCGGATATCGCGACGGTTCGGCGGTGCGCGACCTGAGTATAGGCAACGGCATTAACGCCGAGGATCGCTCCACCGTCCACGCAGGCGGTGGCTATCTGCCGCCGCCGGTTCCGCTCACCGTGCGTATCGGCGGAAACGATTACGAAGGCGTGATCTCCGGCCCTTCGGTTCGGGAAGGCAATGCGCCGCCGTTGGGGGCGCGCCTGCGGACCCATTGGTTCAAGAAGTTCGACTGAGCGCTTGTCGCTGGAACGATCGGCTGCGTAGTGCGCGAGCGCTACGCAGCCGCTTTGCTTATGCGATGCCGAATTACGGAAGGAACGGACTGATCAGGCTGTGCACGTTCGCACGTGCGCCGATGCGTGCCATGATGAGGAACGAACCGGCAAGCTTGCGATGCAGGAACAGTGTTTCCGGCGGTGGCGCGCGCAGGCCGTCGCTGTTGAGCAGCAGATCGAAGCCGGCTTCGCGGGCGCGCTGCGGCAGTTCGGATTGCGCGAAGTCATAGATGCCGCGATACCGCAGCGGCTCGCATACCAGCATGATCAATTCGACGCCCCGATTGACGACGTCGTCGGGGTCGTCGCGCTGGAAGTAGCCGATCTCCGTCGCGAGACGACGTACCGCGTCGCGGTCGTTCGCGATAATCGCCTTGCACAAGCGTAGGAAGCGCGCGACGAAGCGACTCTCGAAACGGCGGACTGAACCGAAATCGAGCAGCACGATCTGATTCTCGACCGGATCGTAGAGGTAGTTGGCGAAGTTCGGGTCGGTCTGCATGAAGCGGAATTCGAACAGTTCGCGAAACAGCAGGCGCATCAGCACGCGGCCCATTGCGTCGCGACGTGTCTGCGGCGTCTCCTCCGAGGCAAGCGCTTCGAGCGACTGACCGATGACGAAATCCATGGCGAGGATGCGCTTGGTGGTGAGATCTTCGTACACCTGCGGCACGCGCAGACGCGGTTCATCGGCGACCAACCTGCGATAGCGCTGCAACAACTCCGCTTCCTTGATGTAGTCGGCTTCCTGATGCAACTGGCGCTTCGCTTCGGCGATCGTTTCGCGCACATCGATATTGCTCGGCAGCAGTTTCAGCAGACGTAACAGGCCGGTCACGTTCTCCACGTCGCTGTCGATCGATTGCGCGACGCCGGGGTACTGGATCTTCAGCGCGACTTCGCGCCCATCGACGGTGACCGCGTAGTGAACCTGTCCGATGGAGGCGGCGGCGACGGGTTCGAATTCGAAATGGGCGAAGCGTGTTTCCCAGCCGCTGCCGTATTCGCGGCCCAGTACGCGACGCAACTGTGCGTGCGGCATCGGGTCGGCGCCGGCGCGCAACATGCTCAGCGCGGCGGCAAAATCGGGCGGCAGAAAATCGGGGCCTTCGAGCGAGAGCAGTTGTCCCAGCTTCATCGCCGCGCCGCGCATATGCGACAGGCGTTCGGCAATGCGCTTCGCAGTGCGCGCATTGAGCATGGGATTGCCGACGGCGTCCGGGGCGGTCGTGCCGACGCGGCGCACGCCCTCGATCATGCCGCCGATGACGAGCTCGCCCGCCATCAGGCCCAATTGCATGAAGCGTTCGATGCGGCCGGTGGGGACATTGGATTGCCGACGCGTGGTGCGAGTGGTCAAACCGGGCGTTCCTTTTTTATGAGATGGGCATACCGTCGAGCGCTTCGGCGGAACGGACGATCGAGGTTTGGTAGGCAAGCATAGTGCCCGTGCACGTCTGGAGCGCGGTCGCGCGGTAAAATGAGCGCCCGCTTATGCGCTTGCCCGAAAATTTATGACCAATCGAATCTGGAAGCCCAGCGTCACCGTTGCCGCGATGATCGAGCGCGAGGGCAACTTTCTGCTGGTTGAGGAAGAAATCGACGGCCGCATCGTTTTCAATCAGCCCGCCGGGCACTGGGAGCCGGGCGAAACGCTGATGGAGGCCTGCGCGCGCGAAGCGATGGAAGAAACCGCGCACCTGTTCGAGCCCACCGAAGTGCTGGGTCTGTGTACCTGGAGAAAGCCGGATTCGAATTCGACCTATGTGCGCGTCGCATTCACCGGCAAAGTCGGCGCGCAGGATCCGGCGCGCAAACTGGACAAGAACATTCGCCGTGCAGTGTGGCTGACCCTGGACGAGGTGCGCCAACTGAAAGCGCAGCATCGCAGCCCGCTGGTGATGGCATGCATCGAAAAGTATTTGTCGGGCGTGCGTTATCCGCTCGCGCTGATTGCGCATTTCTGAAATGAGCGACGCGCGCGAACGGATCGTGGTCGGCATGTCCGGCGGAGTGGACTCCGCCGTGTCGGCGTTACTGCTCAAGCGCGCGGGCTTCGAAGTCATCGGCCTGTTCATGAAGAACTGGGAAGATGACGACGATGACGAATACTGCTCGACGCGGCAGGACCTGATCGACGTCGTATCGGTGGCCGATGTGATCGGCATCGATCTGGAAGTCGTCAATTTCGCGGCGGAGTACAAGGATCGGGTGTTCAGCGATTTTCTGCGCGAGTACGCCGCCGGGCGCACGCCGAATCCGGACGTGCTGTGCAACGCAGAGATCAAGTTCAAGGCCTTCCTCGATCACGCCATGGCAATGGGCGCGCGGCGCATCGCGACGGGTCACTATGCCGGCGTGCGCGAAGTGGATGGCCGCTTCGAGTTGCTGAAAGGCGCCGATCCGGGCAAGGACCAGAGCTACTTTCTGCATCGATTAAATCAGGCGCAGTTGTCGCACGTGCTGTTTCCGCTCGCGGCGCTGCGCAAGACCGAAGTGCGCGCGATCGCGCGCGAGGAGAAGCTGCCCGTGGCGGCGAAAAAGGATTCGACCGGTATCTGCTTCATCGGCGAGCGGCCGTTTCGCGAATTTCTCAATCGTTATCTGCCGCGCAAGCCGGGGGCGATGCGCACCCCCGAAGGCGCCACCGTCGGCGAGCACATGGGTCTGGCGTTTTACACAATCGGTCAGCGCTCGGGCCTCGGCATCGGCGGTACGCGGGGTGGCGCGGGCGAACCGTGGTATGTCGCGGCGAAGGATATGGCGAACAACGAACTGATCGTCGTGCAGGGGCATGAACATCCATTGTTGCAACGCAGTTCGCTGGTGGCCGCCGATCTTGCATGGGTCGCGGGGGAAGCGCCTGTTGTGGCAACCACTTACGGCGCCAAGACACGTTATCGTCAGGCCGATGCGGGCTGCCATATCGCGCGTCTGAGCGCGGATGAGTGCGAAATCCACTTCGATACGCCGCAGTGGGCGGTCACGCCCGGCCAGTCGGTGGTGCTTTACCGGAACGAAGTTTGCCTCGGCGGTGGCGTTATTCAGTAGTCGCGCGCCGGCCGCGTGCCGCCACATTCGCGGACACGCTCCACCCCTGGCCCGGCGTCCCTCCACTTCGTTTGCGTGGGAAATGCAGCCGTGGATACATCACGCCCGACGACCGCCCCGAACGCGAGCGCCGCGGCGCAAGCCCCCAGTCTTGCGCATACGCGGGCGGCGCTGCAGGCCTTGCTGGCGCTGGCGATCATCCTGCCGCTGACGTTCTTCGTGGGCTATGCGTGGAAGAGCTATAGCGACGCGGGCGAAAGCGTGCGGCAACATGTCGGCCGCCTGGGGCATGTGGCGGAAGAGCACGCGCTCAAGGTGTTCGAGATCAACGATCAGATCAACAATCGCGTGCTTGATCTCATCAAGGGCAAAAGCGACGAGCAAATACGGCGCGAGGAGGGTGACTATCATGCCGCGCTGTCGCGCATCGCAGCCGATATCCCGCAACTGTCGTCGCTCAACGTCTTCAGCCGCACCGGCGCGATGCTCGTCAGCAATCGCTTCTATCCGGTTCCGGCCGAGCTTTCCATTGCCGATCGGGAAGACTTTCTTTATCACAAGGACAATCGCGGGCCCGTTCATGTATCGCCGGTTTTTACTGGTCGGGCGTTGGGTCAACCGGTTTTCAACGTCAGCATTGCGCGACGGGACGAGAAACTGGGCTTCCTCGGCATGGTCAGCGCGGCGCTGCGGCCGGCCTATTTTGCCGATTACTACAAGTATCTGGCCGAGCGGGAAGAGGGCGTGGCAATCACGCTCATTCACGGTGAGGGCAGCGTAATTGCGCGTTATCCCGCACCGCCCGAAGGTTTCAGCCGGCTGAACCCCGAGGGACCAATCATGCGGCAGATTCGCGCCGGTCAATCCGCCGGTACAGCCGATTTCATTTCTTCGGTCGATGGCCTGGAGCGCTATGCCGCGTTTCGCCAGATCGGCGCGTATCCGGTTTATCTGGCCACCAGTTATTCGCGCCAGGCTTGGCTCGCCGACTGGTATGCGCAAATAGCCGTGGTGGCCGGCTTCACCTTTGTGCCGAGTCTCGCGCTATGTGTGCTTCTGCTGATCGCGTTGCGACGGCTGCAGCGCGAGGAAGAGGGCTGGAATCAGTGGCGCGCCGAAGTCACGCAACGCCAGGCCACCGAAATCGCCTACAAGCAGGCGCGCCGTCTCGAAGCGCTGGGGCAACTGACCGGCAGCGTCGCGCATGACTTCAACAACCTGCTGATGGTCGTATCGACCAGCACCATGTTGTTGCGGCGCCGGCTGGTGGGACGCGAGGATGTGGAGCAACCGCTCGGCGCGCTGGAGCGCTCGCTGGAAGCGGGCAAGCGCCTGACACGACAGTTACTCGCATTTTCGCGCAAGCAGCCGTTGCGACCGGAGGTGCTCGATGTGCCGGCGCAAATGAACGAGTTCATGGAACTGGTGCGCGCTTCGATCGGGAGCCGTGTCCGGCTGGAAATGGATGTCGATTCCGCCACCCGGCCGGTGTTCGTCGATCCGGGCGAGTTCGAACTGGCGATGTTGAATCTCGCCATCAATGCACGCGATGCAATGCCGGAAGGCGGCAAGCTGATCGTGCGAACGCGCAACGTGACGCTCGACGGGTCGGGCGAGACGAACCTATACGGCGAGTTCATCGCCATTTCGTTCGAAGATAGCGGGCACGGCATTTCGGACGACGATCTCAAGCGCGTGTTCGAACCGTTCTTCACCACCAAAGCACCCGGTCGTGGCACCGGTCTGGGGCTCGCACAGGTTTACGGCTTCTGTGAACAGGCCGGCGGCGCGGCAACGGTGGAAAGCGCGGTAGGAAGCGGTACGACCGTGACGTTGTTTCTACCCGTTTCGGAACAGCCGTATACACACGCTCCGGCGACACGCGACGAAGTCGAGGCGCAGCATGCGAAGGGTCGGGTGCTGCTCGTGGAAGACAACCCGGAAGTGGCGCAGGCCACGCGGATCGTGCTGGAGCAAATCGGTTATGCGGCGGAACTTGCTCACAGCGGCGAGGAAGCGATGGCGCGCATCGACAGCAACGGCGTTCATTGGGACATCGTTGTCTCGGATGTGCTGATGCCCGGTCGCACCAGCGGTATTGCGCTGGCGAAGTGGCTGCAGACGCACTATCCGGACCTGCCCGTGCTGTTGATCACCGGTTACACGGCACAACTGGAGCAGGCGAAAAGCGAAGGTTTGCAGGTGCTGGCCAAGCCCTTCAATGTACAGAGCCTGCGTCGGGCCATGGATGCATTACGTCCGCAATCAAGCGATGGCGGCAGTGTTCGCTCGCGAGGTATGAGCATCCCGGGCGAAGACGGCAGTCAAAGCGGGAGCGCGCGCCACGGCTTTGATAACGTATAGATCGCGGCCGCGACAATGGCGAAAGTGTAGAGCGAAACGACGACCGCTTGTGCCCACAGCGCCGCGCGTTCCGGTGCGGGCAGTCGTGCCGCGAGCGGTATGAGTGCGAGGACAGCAGCCGCATACCAGGGCAGCTGCGCAACAAGCACCACGCCGCATAGCAGCAGCCCCGTCAGCGTCGCGGCGGGCAGACGCAGTACGGCGCCCGCACTCCACTTCCTGTTCGTTAGCATCAACCACAGTAGAAACGCTGCCGCACCGGCGGCAATTGCCATCGCGTACTGGCCATAGAGCGTGGCGACGTAGCCTGCACAGACGCTCGTGCCGGCTGCCAGCGCCAGCGCGGCGGCGCTGGAACGTACCGGTGCGCCGTGCATCGTCAGCGTCGCACTGACGAGCCACGACAGCAGCACGGCTGCGCCACCGCCGTACAGCACGGCCTCCGCCATGGGTTTTTGGGCGAGAACGGGCCAATACACCCAGATGCTGGCGGCGGCGGCCAGTAACGCCAGCGCAACGCGCCAGATCATCGATCCGCGCGCCATGAAATCGATGAGCACGCCGAGCAGTGGCGTGATGAGCGATATCAGAATGATTTTTCGCGTGATGGTGAGCGGCTGCAGGGCAAAACCGCTGATCAGCCACACCGCGATATAGAAGGCTGCAACGAGTGCGAGGCCGCCCAGCCTGAGTCGATGCAGCACCATTACCACGAAGAAAGCGGCAAAAAAGGGCACGACACCGCTTTGCACGACCGGATGGCCGAAGAACTCGGAAAGGAAGCTCATGCGGAGGGTAAAGGCGGTCGGATGCCGCCCGGTTGTTGTTGGTGTGTGATCTGGTAGCAGCGCGCATGCCGCCGCCGCGAGATGGCGCGTCGGCAGGCGGCGAAGAAATTGTGTTTATTCGTGCGGTACGGTTTCGGCGACCGAGGGACGTTCCGCGAGTCGCTCGGTCAGGCGAGTCAGTTGCGGACGCTCGCTGCGCCAGTCCAGATCGGGATAGCGGAAGTCAAGAAAGCCGGTGCAGGCGGCGATCGCGACATCCGCCAGGGTGAAGGCAGTGCCGCAGCACCACGGGCCGGTTGCCTTGGTCAGATCGGCTTCCATCGCGTCGAGACCGCGCTGGACTTTCGCCATCTGACGCTCAATCCATTCCGCGCTCTGTTCGCTCTTCTGCGGCCGTTTGCCTTCCAGGCGCGCCAGAATGCCGCCTTCCATGATGCCGTCGGCGAGCGCTTCCCAGCATTTCACTTCGATGCGTTCGCGATTGCCTTGCGGCAGCATTTTCGCAATCGGCGAAACGTTGTCGAGGAATTCACAGATGACGCGCGAATCGAACAGCGCAGTGCCGTCGTCAAGGATGAGCGCCGGAATCTGTCCGAGCGGGTTGAACTCCGCAACCCTGCTGGTCGGTTCCCACGGGCTCATTAATTCCCACTCGTATTCGATGCGTTTTTCCGCCGCGACGATACGAACCTTGCGAACGAACGGACTGGTGAAATTGCCGATTAACTTCATTTTTTATGTGCGCAAGGAACAGTGGAAGGCGGCGGATTATACCGGTTGTGGCACTACTTCCCCGCGTCGCCACGCAGCGCCTGCGCAAACAGCAGGCGCAACTCGGGAAGCACTTCTGCCTCGAACCAGTCGTTGATTTTCAACCAGCGACGATTGCGCGGACTCGGATGCGGCAGGGGAAAGTAGGTCGGCATGTAATCCCGCCATGCATGTACGGTGCCGGCCAGTGTGCGCTTGCGTCGATCGCCGAGGTAGTACGCCTGCGCGTATGCGCCGATGAGCAGAATCAGCTCGATGTGCGGCATATGGGCGCGCAGTCGAGGATGCCAGGCCGGTGCGCACTCCACCCGCGGCGGCAGATCGCCGCCGGGCCCTTTGCCGGGATAGCAGAATCCCGCGGGAATGATCGCAATGCGGCGCTCGTCGTAGAAGACGTCGCGATCGATATCGAGCCAGGTACGCAGCAGATCGCCGGATGGATCGTTCCACGGAATGCCGGTCTCGTGCACCTTGCGTCCGGGTGCCTGGCCGACAATCAGTACGCGCGACGTTGCGGCGGCGCGCACAACCGGTCGCGGTTCGTGCGGCAAGTGCTCCGCGCACAGGCGGCAGGCGCGCACTTCGTCAAGGATCGCGTCGAGCCGGCCCGCGCCGGAGGAACGACGTTCCCCGCGTGTTAAACTCGCGCCGCCTTTATTGCCTACTGCGTCCTTCTTCGTTCCCATGCCGTTGTCGCCTCTCACCGCATTATCGCCGCTTGACGGCCGCTATCACAAATCGCTCGAGCCGCTGCGTGCCTACTTCAGCGAACTCGGATTGATCCGTTATCGCGTGCACGTCGAAATCGAATGGCTGCTTGCGCTGGCGGCCGACCGCGGCATTGCCGAAGTGGGACCGTTCGCGCCCGAGTCGATTGCGCAGTTGCGCGCATTGAGCACGAACTTCAGCGAAACCGACGGCGCGCGGGTCAAGGAGATCGAAGCGCGCACCAATCATGATGTCAAAGCCATCGAGTACTGGCTGAAAGAGCGCGTCAAAGAAAAGTTCAGCGAATTGGCACTGGACGCCAACGAAGCGAGAACGGTGTCCGAGGCGTTGGAGTTTATTCATTTCGCCTGTACCTCCGAAGACATCAACAATCTGTCCTATTCGCTGATGGTGCGCGATGCGCGCGACGCCGTGCTGCTGCCGACCATCGACGGCCTCGTTGACAGACTGACAGCGCTCGCGCATGAGCATGCCGATGCGGCAATGTTGTCCCGCACGCACGGCCAGCCGGCGACGCCGACTACGCTGGGCAAGGAAGTCGCCAACGTCGTGCATCGACTGCGGCGCGCTCGGGCGCGGCTTGCCGCTGTCTCGTTTACCGGAAAGATCAACGGCGCGGTGGGCAATTACAACGCGCATCTGATTGCGTATCCGGAAATCGATTGGGAAGCATTCGCCAGGCGCTTTGTCGAATCGCTCGGCCTCGAATTCAATCCCTACACCATCCAGATCGAGCCGCATGACAGTCTGGCCGAAGCCTTCGATGCGCTCGCGCGCCTGAACACGATCCTGGTCGACCTCGATCGCGATGTGTGGGGTTACATTTCGCTCGGCTACTTCAAGCAACGCATGGTGGCCGGCGAAGTCGGTTCGTCCACCATGCCGCACAAGGTCAATCCGATCGACTTCGAAAATTCCGAAGGCAATCTGGGGCTGGCCAATGCGGTGCTGCGTCATCTGTCCGAAAAACTGCCGATTTCGCGCTGGCAACGCGATCTCACCGATTCGACCGTGCTGCGCAATGTGGGTACCGCGTTCGGTTACGCGTTGCTGGGTTACGTTGCCTGTCTGCGCGGATTGAACAAACTGGAAGCGAATCCGGCACGGCTGGCCGAAGATCTGGATGCCAACTGGGAAGTGCTGGCCGAACCGATTCAGACCGTCATGCGCCGCTACGGTGTCGAAGGCGCGTACGAACAACTCAAGGCGTTGACGCGCGGGCATCGCATCACGCGCGAAGCCTTGCGGCAATTCATCCAGGCGCTGCCCATTCCCGAGGCAGACCGCAACGGCCTGCTTGCGCTGACCCCCGCCGGCTATGTCGGCAAAGCGGCGGAACTTGCCCGGCGTATCTAGGTCTACTTGTTAGTCGTAGAAATGCGCCCGGTTCGCCGGGCGCGCTTACGTTGACTTACCGGGCAGCTATGCTATGGTTGCCTCGAATCTGTTGAACTCACGCATATTTTTTTGAATTACTCAAATGAACCGTCAGCCCACATCTCGACTCGCAGTCGCGCGTGCTTTGCACGACGCGGTGCTGTGTCGTGCGCGGTCGGCGGTCGTCACGAAGCCCGCCCGGTTTAGCCCAGGCACTCTCGCCTTTCTTGGTCTAACCCGGTAGACCAAGCGCCTCGCCCCTTCGGGGAGCAGGACGTCTACCGGGGAGCACTCTCTCTTTCCGTATAGCGCTTTTACTCGTGCGTCGATCCATATCGACGGCGCGGCTCGCGCTTTCTGAATTGCTTGATGGAGGATACCGTCATGAACGTACAACCAGATATTGTCATCTCCGTTGATGATGCCCGCACTCTGTCCGCTCTGCTTGACGGAGCGACACATCAGGCAGCAGAGATGCTCGCCGAAGTGTTTGGTGGCGCCGAAATCGTCGAAGCCGCCAATTTGCCGCCTGGCGTGGTGCCGATGAACGCGCCGGTCCAGTATGTGGAAGTGGCCAAGGGTGCGGTGCGCAACATCACCCTTGTGTCGCCTGCGGAAGCCGATCCGGCGCTGGGTCGCATTTCGGTGCTGTCGCCGGTAGGCCGTGCGCTGCTGGGCCGTGCCGTAGGCATGGTCAGCAAGGTGGAACTGCCGAACGACCAGACTATCGAACTGAAGATCACCAACGTCGAGCCGGTGGTGGACGTCGCAACGGCGTGATCGGCCAGTGCGGTACGCCGCATCGCTGTGGTAGCAAACGAAAAGGGAGCCAGTGGCGCCCTTTTCGTTTTGCAGCGGGATCGCGTTCAGACGACCGCTTCTTCCTTGCGTTCCTTGACCGGCCGCACCAGGTCTTCGCGTTTTACGCCGAGCCAGCGCACGATCGGCGACATCACCAGCACCGACGAATAAATACCGAAGCAGATGCCGATGGTGAGCGCCATGGCGAAATAGTGCAGCGCGGCGCCGCCGAACAGCAGCATCGACAGCACCACCATCTGCGTGCTGCCGTGCGTGATGACGGTGCGCGACATGGTGCGCGTAATGGCGTTGTCGATGACGTGGTCGATCGAGGCCTTGCGCATTTTGCGGAAATTTTCGCGGATCCGGTCGGCGACGACGACCGATTCGTTCACTGAATAGCCCAGCACCGCGAGCACCGCTGCCAGCACCGGCAGCGAAAATTCCCATTGGAAGAAGGCGAAGAAGCCGAGAATGATCACCACGTCGTGCAGGTTCGCGATAATGGCTGCGACGCCGAACTTCCATTCGAAGCGCATGGCCAGGCAGGCGACGATACCGAGGCAGGTGACGAGCAGCGCAAACGCGCCGTTTTCCGCCAACTCGCGCCCGACCTGCGGGCCGACGAACTCCACGCGGCGCAATTCGGCGCTGGCATCCTGCGCCTGCAACTGTTCCATCACCGATTGTGAAACCTGCGCCGTCGATTCATTCTCGCGCAGCGGCAGGCGGACCAGCACATCGCGCGACGAGCCGAAGTTCTGCACTTGCGGATCGCGGTAACCGGCGCGCTCCAGCGTTTCGCGGATGGCATCGACCTGGGCGGTTTGCGCGTAGCTCACCTCCATCACCGTCCCGCCGGTGAATTCGATGGAAAAGTGCAGGCCCTTGTGCCAGAGCAGAAAAACCGCAAAGAAGAAGACGAGGAACGAAATCACGTTGAACACCAGCGCGTGGCGCATGAACGGGATGTCGTGCCGAAGCTTGAAAAACTCCATCTGTATTCCTCACTCGCGTATTGACGCGAAATCCTAAGTTTCGGGTTTTCAGTAAAGCCGCCTTGCGGTTATGCCGTACCGAAAAACTCCCTGTTTCTGCCCTGGCCGCTGCTCGTGTCGCTTATTTCCAGGTGGTGTTGCCGATCGACAGGCGCTCGACCTTGCGTCGCGATCCGTACCACAGGTTCACGATCGCGCGGGATCCGACCACCGAACTGAAAATGGAGGTCAGGATGCCGAGCGCGTGGACGATCGCGAAGCCGCGTACCGGACCGGAGCCGAAAATGAGCAACGCCAGCGCGGCGATCATTGTGGTGACGTTCGAGTCCAGGATGGTGCCGAACGCGTGGTGGTAACCGGCGTGGATCGCCGCCTGCGGCGTCGCCCCACCGCGCAATTCCTCGCGGATACGCTCGTTGATGAGCACGTTGGAGTCGATCGCCATGCCGAGCGTCAGTGCAATGGCCGCGATGCCGGGCAGCGTTAGCGTGGCCTGCAGCATGGACAGCAACGCGATCAGAAGCAGCAGGTTGAACGCCAGCGCGATGGAAGAAAACACGCCGAAGAGCGAGTAGTACATCATCATGAACACGACGATGGCGACGAAGCCCCACATCGTGGAGTGGAAGCCGCGCTCGATGTTTTCCTTGCCCAGGCTCGGCCCGATGGTGCGTTCTTCGACGATCTCCATCGGCGCGGCGAGCGAGCCGGCGCGCAGCAGCAGCGCCACGTCGTTGGCTTCGCTGGTGGTCATGCTGCCGCTGATCTGCACGCGGCCGCCGCCGATCTCGTCGCGAATGACCGGTGCCGTGACGACTTCGCCTTTGCCCTTCTCGATCAGCAGAATGGCCATGCGCCGGCCGACGTTTTCGCGCGTCACGTCGCGGAAAATGCGTGCGCCGGCGGCGTCGAGCGTGAGGTGCACGGCGGGTGAATTGTCGCGGCCGTCGAAGCCGGGCTGCGCATCGGTGAGCCGGTCGCCGGTCAGCACGACCTGGCGTTTCACCAGTAGCGGCGCGCCGTTGCGCTCGACGTAGTATTCGTCGCCGAAGGGCACGTCGCCCTGTGCTGCGGCGGTGAGCGCCGCCGCGTTCATATTCTCCTCGTCCACCATGCGGATTTCGAGAGTGGCGGTACGGCCGAGGATTTCCTTGGCGCGTGCGGTGTCCTGAACGCCGGGGAGCTGCACAACGATGCGATCGGCGCCCTGTTGCTGAATCACCGGCTCGGCGACGCCGAGTTCGTTGATCCGGTTATGCAATGTCTGAATGTTCTGCTTGAGGGCGAATTCCTGAATGCGTTTTTCGGCCTCGGGCTTGATGGTCGCGACCAGCCGCGGCTCCGATTCGCTGCCCGCGTTGCCGAGCGCAAGGTCCGGCAGGTCGCTGCTGAGAACGGTGCGTGCGCGGTCGCGCATTTCGGCGTCACGGAAGCGCACGACGACGTTGGCGCCTTCGCGGCTCACGCCGCTATGGCGCACCGACTTGTCGCGCAACGTGCTGCGTATATCGCCGGTAAGCGAATCCAAGCGTTTGGTGAGGGCGCCGCGCATATCGACCTGCAGCGTGAAGTGCACCCCGCCGCGCAAGTCGAGACCCAGGTACATGGGCAATGCGCCGATTGCGGAGAGCCAGCCGGGCGAGGCGGGCAACAGGTTGAGCGCGACGGTATAGGAGCGAGCTTCCTGATCGGTATTGAGCGTGCGGTCGAGCAGATCGCGCGCGCGAAGCTGGATGTCGGTGTCGGGGAAGCGGACTTTGATGCCGTTCGTATCCAGCTGGGCGCCGGTGTAGGTGATGTTGGCGCTGCCAAGCGTCTGCTCGATCCGGCCGAGCGTGGCCTGATCGACCTTCACCGTGGCACGTGCGCCGGACACCTGCACAGCCGGCGATTCGCCGTAGAAGTTCGGCAAGGTGTACAGCAATCCGATCACCAGCGCGACCGCGACGGTGATGTAAACCCACAGGGGATATCGATTCATGCTCGGCAGACTTGCAAATAAAGGCGCGAAGAGCCGGCGGGTCGCCGGCTTTCCTTAGACAGCCTTGATGGTTCCCTTGGGCAGCAGGGTCTGAACGGCGACGCGCTGCACGACGATCTCGGTATTCGGGGCGATTTCGAGCGTGACGTACGAATCGCTGACTTTGGTGATTCGTCCCAGGACGCCACCGACCGCAACCACTTCATCGCCTTTCGAAAGCGCTTCGGTCATGAGCTTGTGTTCCTTCGCGCGCTTCATTTGCGGGCGAATCATCAGGAAGTACAGCAGCACGAACATCAGGATGATCGGCACGAACTGCATCAAGCCGCCGCCACCCATCAGTCCGCCGCCAGAGGCTTGCGCGTAAGCATCGCTAATCAGCACGGTGTGGTCTCCGAGGACATATTTGGAAAGCGCAGAAGTATACCCGAGGGCCTCAACCGACCAGTCCTTTCCGCATGCCGGAATGCCATGTTCGACACAGGCTTGGTCGATCCGGGCCCTGCTCGACGCGGCGGCACATGCTGTACGCGGGAGCAACAGTCGATGGCTGGTGCTCTGCGAACTCGCGTTGTCCCCGGCCTAAAAGGTTTAATCAGCGCTTCCCGCCGTGGCGCGCTGGGCGCGAAACGTGTCGACATACTCGCCCAGTCGGCCGGCCTCGATGGCCGCGCGCAGTTCCGCCATGAGGCAATGGTAATAGTGCAGGTTGTGCAACGTCGAGAGGCGCGCGCC
This sequence comes from Burkholderiales bacterium, assembly GCA_036566325.1. Taxonomy (GTDB): domain Bacteria; phylum Pseudomonadota; class Gammaproteobacteria; order Burkholderiales; family SG8-39; genus ZC4RG42. The sequence continues at coordinate 21,854 of DATCWO010000208.1, forward strand.
GAGAATTTCGTTAACGCGCTGCAGATGATGCAGATAGCCGCGACTGAAGTTGCGACAGGTGTAGCAGTCGCAGGTTTCGTCCAGCGGCCGCGTATCGGTGCGGTGGCGCGCGTTGCGGATCTTGATGTCGCCGTAGCGCGTGAACAGCCAGCCGTTGCGTGCATTGCGGGTCGGCATCACACAATCGAACATGTCGATGCCGCGCTGTACCGCCGCGACGATGTCCTCCGGCGTGCCGACCCCCATGAGGTAACGCGGGCGTTCGGCCGGCAACTGCGGCGTGGTGTGGGAGAGGATGCGCAGCATGTCGTCCTTCGGCTCGCCCACCGAGAGGCCGCCGA
>DATCWO010000289.1:0-6756 GCA_036566325.1 Burkholderiales bacterium
CCGGGCCTTGCTTAAATCGTACGGCGTAAGTTCCACGGTGACCTTGTCGCCAGGCAGGATGCGGATGTAGTGCATGCGCATCTTTCCCGAAATATGGCCCAGCACGACGTGTCCGTTCTCAAGCTTGACGCGAAAGGTGGCATTCGGAAGCATCTCAATCACTTCCCCTTGCATCTGGATAACGTCTTCTTTGCTCATTAGCGCGTCGGAAACCCTGATCCTTTGAAATTAGCCTTCTTCAACAAGCTCTCGTACTGATGGGTCATGATGTAAGCCTGTACCTGCGCCATGAAGTCCATCGTCACGACAACGATAATCAGCAGCGACGTGCCGCCGAAATAAAACGGCACGTTCCACTTCAGGATCAGAAACTCGGGCAACAGGCAGATCACGGTGACGTACACCGCACCGACCATGGTCAGCCGCAGCAGAATCTTTTCCAGATACCGCGAGGTCTGCTCGCCAGGCCGAATCCCCGGCACGAATGCCCCGCTTTTCTTCAAGTTATCCGCTGTTTCCTTCGGGTTGTATTGCAACGCCGTATAGAAAAAGCAGAAGAAAACAATCGCCGCCGCGTACAGCAGAATGTAGATCGGCTGCCCCGGCGACACAGCCGCCGCGATGTCGCGCAGCCAAGTCGCACCCTGCCCTTGCCCGAACCAGCCAACAATGGTCGCCGGGAACAAAATGATCGACGACGCAAAAATCGGCGGGATAACACCGGCCATGTTCAGCTTGAACGGCAGATGCGAACTCTGCCCGCCATAAATCTTGTTACCGACCTGCCGCTTCGCGTAGTTCACCAGAATCTTGCGCTGGCCCCGCTCAACGAAACATACGAACCAGGTCACTACGATAACCGCTGCAAAAATTACCAGCGCGGTCAACGCATGCATCGCGCCGGTGTTGACCAGCTCCAGCATGCCGCCAATCGCACTCGGCAACCCCGCGATGATCCCGGCAAAGATGATGATCGATATGCCGTTGCCCAAGCCACGCTCGGTAACCTGCTCGCCGACCCACATCAGAAACATCGTGCCGGTCGTCAACGTAACTACCGTAACGAAGCGGAACATCAGGCCCGGTTCAAGCACCAGCCCCGGCTGCGATTCCAGCGCAATGGAAATAGCCGTCGCTTGAAACAATGCAAGCCCGACCGTGCCATAACGCGTGTATTGCGTAATCTTGCGCTGCCCTGCCGCACCTTCCTTCTTCAGCGCCTCCAGCGGCGGCGACACCGCCACCATCAGTTGCATAACAATGGAGGCGCTGATGTACGGCATGATCCCGATCGCGAAAAGACTGAAGCGCGACAATGCACCGCCGGAAAACATGTTGAACATCCCCAGGATGCCGCCCTGGTTCTGCTGAAACAGATCGGACAGCACCCTCGGATCGATGCCCGGCACCGGCAAGTACGCGCCGATGCGATACACGACTAGCGCGCCCAGCAGGAAGAACAGGCGCTTCTTCAGATCGCCGTACTTCCCCGTTTTGCCGAGTTGTGGAACCTTGGTGGCCAAATCGTTACCGCGCAATCAGTCTATTAAGCTTCAGCAACGCTGCCGCCGGCAGCTTCGATCGCCGCCTTCGCGCCTTTGGACGCGCCGATGCCCACCAGCGTGACCTTGCGCTTCAGTTCCCCGGACAGGATCACCTTCGCACGCAGCGCCAGGCGAGACACGATACCGGCCGCGTGCAGCGTGGCGAGATCGACCTTGTCGGCCTGCAGCTTTTCCAGATCGGACAGACGCACTTCCGCAACGTCGTTGCGCGTCAGCGAGGTAAAACCACGCTTCGGCAGACGGCGCTGCAGCGGCATCTGGCCGCCTTCGAAACCAACCTTGTGGAAGCCGCCGGAACGCGACTTCTGACCCTTGTGACCGCGACCCGCAGTCTTGCCCAGCCCCGAGCCGATACCGCGACCGACACGGCGGCGCGCCTTCTTCGACCCTTCGGCGGGTTGGAGATTGTTCAGTTCCATCGCTTAGCCTTCTGCCCGAACGAGGTAGTTGACCCGGTTGATCATCCCACGCACTTCGGGAGTGTCCACCAGCTCAACCGTCTGGTTGATCTTGCGCAGGCCCAGGCCACGCACCGTAGCGCGATGCCCTTCCTTGCAGCCGATAACGCTTTTGACCAGCGTTACCTTAACTTTCTTGTCGGCCATGGTTCGCTCCTTACTTCAGGATTTCTTCGATGGTCTTGCCACGCTTGGCGGCGATTTCCGCAGGCGTATTCATCGACTTGAGACCATTGAGCGTCGCACGCACAACGTTGTACGGATTGGTCGAACCGATGCATTTGGCGAGGATGTTGGTCACGCCGACAACCTCGAACACCGCACGCATCGGGCCGCCGGCGATGATGCCAGTGCCTTCGGAGGCGGGTTGCATCAATACTTTCGACGCGCCGTGAATACCGATTACCGCGTGCTGCAGCGTGCCGTTTTTCAGGCTGACGCGGAACAGCTTGCGACGAGCCTCTTCGAGCGATTTCTGCACGGCGACCGGCACTTCACGCGCCTTGCCCTTACCCATGCCGATGCCACCGTCGCCGTCGCCAACCACCGAAAGCGCCGCGAAACCGAGAATACGACCGCCCTTCACCACTTTGGTGACGCGGTTCACCGAAATCATCTTTTCCTTGAGGCCGTCCGAACGCTCGTCGTTCGGCTGCATCTTGGGCTGCATTCTTGCCATGTCGGTCCTCGTTTGCTTAGAACTTCAGGCCGCCTTCGCGGGCAGCCTCGGCGAGCGCCTTCACGCGACCGTGATACCGGTAGCCGCTGCGGTCGAACGCCACTTCTTCGATGCCAAGCTGTTTGGCTTTTTCGGCAATGCGTTTGCCGACTGCCGTCGCTGCGTCGACGTTGCCACCGTTGGGCACCTGCGCGCGCACTTCCTTTTCCAGGGTCGAGGCGCTGGTCAGCACCTTCTGGCCATCGGCGGAAATCAACTGCACATAAATGTGCTGGTTGGTGCGGCTCACAGCGAGACGCGCGGTGCGCAGCTCGTGAATCTTGCGGCGGGTTTGCGCTGCACGACGCAGGCGCGATTGTTTCTTATCGATCATGTCTGGACCCCTTACTTCTTCTTGGTCTCTTTGATGACCACGTGCTCATCGGAATAGCGCACGCCCTTGCCCTTATAAGGCTCCGGCGGGCGATAGCCGCGAACGTCGGCGGCCACCTGACCGACCACCTGCTTATCGATACCCTTGATCAGGATTTCGGTCTGGGTCGGCGTTTCAACCTTGATACCCTTAGGCATCGCGTGAACGACAGGGTGCGAGAAGCCAAGCGACAGATTGAGCTTGTCGCCCTGCGCCTGTGCACGAAACCCGACGCCGACCAGATTCAGCTTGCGCTCGAACCCTTTGGTCACGCCGTGCACCATGTTCGCGACCAGCGCGCGCAGCGTGCCCGACATTGCATTAGCTTCCTGGCTGTCGTTGGTCGTCTCGACCAGCAACTGCTCGCCTTCCTGCTTGACGCGCACCGTGCCGTTCAACGGCTGGCTAAGCGTGCCCAGCGGGCCCTTGATCGAAATGGCATCCGCTGCCAGCGTCACTTCGACGCCTTTGGGCAACGCTACCGGAGATTTACCTACTCGCGACATGGCAACACCCTCTTAGGCCACGATGCATAACACTTCACCACCCACGCCGGTGGCGCGCGCCTTGCGATCCGTCATCACACCCTGTGAGGTGGAAACGATCGCCACACCGAGGCCATTCATGACCTTCGGTATTTCTTGCGCGCCGCGATAAATGCGTAGGCCGGGACGACTGACTCGCTCGATCTTTTCGATCACGGGCGAACCGGCGTAATACTTCAGACTGACTTCCATCACCGGCTTGCCCTCGTTGGGGCGCACCACGAAACCGTCGACGTAGCCTTCATCCTTCAGCACCTGCGCAATGGCAGACTTCAGTTTGGAGGCAGGCATCGCGACCGTGGTCTTACCGCTCGCTTGCGCGTTGCGGATCCGGGTCAGCATGTCGGAAATCGGATCTGTCATGCTCATACGATGACTCCTTACCAGCTTGCCTTGGTCAAGCCGGGTACTTCGCCTTTCATGGCGATTTCGCGCAGCTTGTTACGTGCGAGGCCGAACTTGCGGAACACGCCGCGTGGACGACCAGTGAGTTCGCAGCGATTGCGCAGCCGTGTCGGCGAGGCATCGCGTGGCAATGCCTGCAATTTGGCGCGCGCAGCAGCACGATCCTCGTCGGATGCGCTCTGGTCGTTGCTCGCGGCGATCAGCGCAGCCCGCTTGGCAGCGAACTTCGCTACGGTCTTGCGACGCTTCAGCTCGCGGTTGATGACGGCAGTCTTAGCCATATCCGCAACCCTTCAGTTCTTGAACGGAAATTTGAAGGCAGCGAGAAGCGCACGCGCCTCGTCGTCCGTCTTCGCAGTCGTGGTGATGCTGATGTTCATCCCCCGCAGCGCATCGATCTTGTCGTACTCGATCTCGGGGAAAATGATCTGTTCCTTGACCCCGAGGTTGTAATTCCCCCGGCCATCGAAAGAGCGTCCCGACACACCACGAAAATCGCGAATGCGGGGCATTGCGATCGTCACCAGGCGATCCAGGAATTCGTACATGCGCTGACCGCGCAAAGTCACCATGCATCCGATCGGGTAGTCCTTGCGGATCTTGAAAGTCGCAATCGACTTGCGCGCCTTCGTGACCACCGGTTTCTGTCCGGTCAACTTGGTGAGATCGCCGACGGCATTGTCGAGAATCTTCTTGTCCTGCACGGTTTCGCCGACGCCCATATTGACCGTAATCTTCTGAATGCGCGGCACTTCCATCACCGATTTGTAACCGAACTGTTTTGTCAGCGCGGCCACCACGGATTCTTTATAAAACTCTTGTAAGCGAGCCATTTTCTCCGGTCCTTATGCGTCGACCATCTCGCCGTTCGACCTGAACACGCGCACGGTGCGCCCATCATCGAGCGATTTCACGCTGACGCGATCGGCTTTCTTGGTCTGCGGATTGAACAGGGCCACGTTGGAAATGTGGATCGGCATGTCCTTGTCGACGATGCCGCCCTGCTGGCCCTTCATCGGGTTCGGGCGCACGTGCTTCTTCACACGGTTGACGCCTTCGACCACGACACGTTCCTTATCGACACGACGCACGACGGCACCGCGCTTGCCCTTATCACGGCCGGCGATTACCACCACATTGTCGCCCTTGCGTATCTTTTCCATCGCGGCGCTCCTTACAGCACTTCGGGCGCAAGCGACACGATCTTCATGAACTTCTCCGTCCGCAATTCGCGGGTAACGGGTCCGAAGATACGGGTGCCGATCGGCTCGAGTTTGTTCGACAGCAGCACGGCCGCGTTCGAATCGAACTTGACCAGTGAACCATCCGGCCGACGCACGCCTTTGGCGGTACGCACGACCACTGCGTTGTAGATTTCGCCTTTCTTCACGCGACCGCGCGGCGCAGCGTCTTTCACGCTGACTTTGATGATGTCGCCGATGCTGGCGTAGCGACGCTTCGAGCCGCCCAGCACCTTGATACACATCACTGCACGCGCGCCGGTGTTGTCGGCGACGTCCAATACGGACTGCATTTGGATCATTTTTCTCTCTCCAACTTGTCCCGCTGCCCGAGACACCGGGCGCTACGGTCAGTCTTGGAGCCCGTTCGGGCTGAACGCCGTACAGCAGAAATTGCGACGGCGAAAAACGCGAGATTTTAGCGAGCGCGGCGACGCCGCGCAAGCTTTTCTTCGACTTTTTTAAACGGCCTTCGACTTCTCGACCAATTGCGTCACTTTCCACGCCTTGGTCTTGGAAAGCGGACGGCACTCTTCGATGACCACGAGATCGCCTTCCTTGATCTCGTTGGTCTCGTCGTGGGCGTGATACTTCTTCGTACGCGTCATGATCTTGTTGTACAGCGGGTGCGTGACACGCCGCTCGATCAGTACCGTCACCGTCTTGTCCATCTTGTCGCTGACGACGCGACCGGTGAGTACGGTCGGCGACTTCACCGCTTGCGTCGGATTCTGTTCGGCCATTATTTAGCCCTCGCCTTCTCAGCCAGCAGCGTACGCACGCGGGCGATGTCGCGGCGCGTCCGTTTGATCTGGCTGTGGTTCGTCAGTTGCTGGGTCGCTTTCTGCATGCGCAGGGAAAACTGCGCCTTCAACAGATCCAGCAACTCCTGGTTCAATTGCGCCTCGTCTTTGGCGCGCAGTTCTGTAGCTTTCATCGCTTACGCTCCGATTTGACGTTGCACGAACTGCGTGCGGATCGGCAGCTTGGCTTGGGCGAGCGCAAATGCCTCGCGTGCCAGCGCTTCATCCACGCCGTCCATCTCGTATAACACCTTGCCCGGCTGAATCTCGGCAACGAAGTACTCGGGGTTGCCCTTGCCGTTACCCATCCGCACTTCGGCCGGCTTGGTCGAAATCGGCTTGTCCGGGAAAATCCGGATCCAGATGCGACCGCCCCGCTTGATGTGACGGGTCATGGCGCGACGCGCGGCTTCGATCTGACGCGCGGTCAGACGACCGCGCCCCATCGCCTTGAGGCCGAATTCGCCGAAAGACACCTTGTTGCCACGCGTGGCGATGCCGGTGTTACGGCCCTTCTGCTGTTTGCGATATTTACTTCTAGCTGGTTGAAGCATCGTTCGCTCCTGTCGCCTTCTTCACTACGCGCTTGGCGGCGGGCTTTTTGGCCGCATCCACTGCAGGCGCTGCCGCATCCGCTTTGGCGGCTTC
>DATCWO010000022.1:0-6527 GCA_036566325.1 Burkholderiales bacterium
TCCTTGCCGAAGGCCTTGTTCATTTCCTGATACACGCGCTGCGGCTTGATCGGCTCCTGATCGAAGTCGCTCTTGCGCAGCATGGTGCGCTTGCGTTCCTGGCACTGCTTCACCCAGCGGCCGCGATCCGGCAGCTTGCCGGCTTTCTTGCGTTCCAACGCGATTTGCACGAACAGTTCCAGCGCGGCTTTGGCGTCGGAAACGATGCCGTAATCCGGGCAGAACACGCGACCGATTTGGGTCGGCTCGATATCCACGTGCACGAATTTGCGGCCTTGCGTAAACACTTCGATCGAACCGGTGTGGCGGTTGGCCCAGCGGTTGCCGATGCCCAGCACGAAGTCGGAGGCGAGCATCGTTGCATTGCCGTAACGATGCGAAGTCTGCAGTCCGACCATGCCGGCCATGAGCGGATGCTCATCTGCAATCGCGCCCCAGCCCATCAGGGTCGGGACGACCGGTACGCCGGTGACTTCGGAGAATTGCACTAGCAGATCGGCCGCATCGGCGCTGATAACGCCGCCGCCGGCGACGATCAGCGGACGCTTCGCTTCGCACAGCATGTCGATGGCTTTTTCGGCCTGCGCGCGCGTGGCGGCGGGCTTGTACACCTGCAGCGGGCTATAGGTATCCGGATCGAATTCGATTTCGCCCATCTGCACATCAACCGGCAGATCGATCAGCACCGGACCCGGGCGACCCGAACGCATGATGTGAAAGGCCTGCTGAAACACGCGCGGCACCAGCGCGGGTTCGCGCACGGTGACCGCCCATTTGGTCACGGGCTTGGCGATCGATTCGATATCAACGGCCTGAAAATCTTCCTTGTACAGACGGGCGCGGGGCGCCTGACCGGTCACACACAGAATCGGAATGGAATCGCCCAGCGCGGAATACAGGCCGGTGATCATGTCGGTGCCGGCCGGGCCGGAGGTGCCGAGACAGACACCGATGTTGCCTGCCTTCGCTCGCGTATAGCCTTCGGCCATATGCGATGCGCCTTCGACGTGACGCGCAAGCACGTGCGCGATGCTGCCACGCTGGCTCATTGCGCTGTAAAGGGGGTTGATTGCTGCGCCGGGGACACCGAAGGCTTGATCAATGCCTTCCAGTTCCATAACGCGAACGGCAGCGTCAACTGCTCTCATCTTGGCCATGCTGAACTCCTAGGGATTCCGGACCCGCTGAGGCGGGCATATTCCGGATAGTGAAACGGTATCTTTGCGGTACGCAATCTTCAGCGACGGGTCCTGCGCTTGTCAAATTTCAGCGGACACGTTGCACGATCCGGAACGTGCGACGGCGCGGAAATCATTCGGAAATCGGCATGCGGGCCTCACTCGACGCGACCGCACGCGGACTTGCTGCATCGCGCACACCGAGCCGCACGGCCGCCTCATGTTGGGTCAGCACCTGGGCGAGCAACTTCACGCATGCGTACACCGCATCGAGGGCCGGCGTGGGCGTGTCGGTAATGTGCCCGAGTTCGATCACCGAACCGAGCAGTGCATCGATCTCCGGCTCACGACCGCTTTCGACGTCCTGCAGCATCGAGGTTTTGTGCGCACCGACCTTCTCGGCGCCGGCAATGCGCTGTTCGACATCCACGCGGAAGCGGGCGCCGACCTTCTGCGCGATCGCCTGCGCTTCGAGCATCATCGTGCGCGCCAACTCGCGCGAAGCCGGATATTTGCAAATGTCTTCCAAGGTCGCGTGAGTCAGCGCGCTGATGGGATTGAAACTGAGGTTGCCCCACAGCTTAAGCCAGATCTCGCTGCGGACATCGGGCAGGATCGGCGACTTCAGTCCGGCTGCCGTGAGCGCGGCCGAAATTGTCTGGGCACGCTCGGTGGTCTGACCATCCAGCTCACCGATGGGAAAGCGCGTGCCCTCGACGTGCCGGACCACGCCCGGCGCTTGCAATTCGGCCGCCGGATACACCACGCACCCCACGATGCGCTCCGGATCGATGCTGCGCGCGATGACGCCGCCCGGATCGACCGACTCGACTGTGCGCCCCTCATAGGGACTGTTGAGGCGCTGGAAATACCACCACGGAATGCCGTTCTGCATTGGAATCAGTACAGTCTCACCGTGCACCAGCGCGGCGAGATCGTTGACCAGCGGCGCCACCTGATGCGCCTTAACCGCCAGAATCACCACGTCCTGCGCGCCCGCTTCATGCGGCGTCGGCACGGCGCTCACCTGCACGCGTGCTTCGTGCTCGCCGTCGTGATTGAGCAGTTCGATTCCCCGCGTGCGAATGGCGTCGAGATTGCGGTTGCGCGCCACGACCGTGACATCCTGGCCGGACAGCGCAAGTTTTACCGCCAGATAGCCGCCGATGGCACCACTTCCGACCACACAGAATTTCATGGCGATCTCCTTAGAGCGGGCGAAATTCGGGGTCGAAACTTTGCGACCGGTCATCGCGCGGCGGCGCGCCGGTTTCGCAGTCGCGTTTGCGTTCCTGGATCAGTGCGGCGAGTGCGTGTGCATCGTAGGCGCGCAGCAGATGGGGATGATGCTCGCGGAGATAGTGTTCGACACGCGCAGACGCATCCGGCAGATCGCGCAGCGCCGCATAATCCTCGTCGCTCCAGCGCCACGAAAATCCAAGTTGTTCGAAAGCGGCGTTGTAGGCGGACAATTCGCAGCGCTCGACATCCGACAACCGGGATTCAAACGGTGTGACGTGTTGGAGCGCATTGAAAACCATGGCGATCTCTCCCCGGTCTACGCGTACTACCGATTGAGGACCCGAGACCTTCGTCGTGTCGCCGCACGACGCATGTTAAAACCCGCGCCGGGCGATGAACCGTTACAAGAGGTGGCCCACGTAAAGAAGCGCATCGGGCAAAGTGCTTTGCCCGAGGAAATCAATACCGCAGCAAGTTTGACGCCCGAACGTCGCGTCACCGGTCAACTGACTTCTTCGCCGGGCGCGTGGTAGCGACCGGCGTAAAACAGCAACGGCGCTCGCGTGCTGTCGTGCGCAAAATTTTCAACATGCCCGATGAAGAGCTCGTGATCGCCACCGGGATGCACCGCCACCACGCGGCATTCGAAATGTGCAGCGGTTCCCTGCAGCAATGGCACACCGCCGGCGCCTTGAGTGAGCACCAGACCACCGAACTTGTCGGGCGTGCGCGACCCGAATCGGCGCGACAAATGTGCCTGTTCGATACTCAGAACGTTGATGGCAAAGTGGCTGCTCCGTTCGAACGTTGCAAGGCTTGGCGAAGTGCGATTGAGCGACCACACCACCATCGGCGGATCGAGCGACAGGGACGTGAAGGAATTCACCGTCACGCCGACCGGCGCACCTTCGGCGCCGCGCGTGGTCACTACGGCCACGCCGGTCGGAAAAACTCCGAACGCGTCCCGCAACGCACGCAGGAGGGTCGCTCTGGTTCTTGCGGTGTTCACGCTGCCGGCCAATGTCCCAACGTGCTACTCGTCCTCTTCCCATTTGCGCGGCTTGAAGCCCGGCGGTGGTTTGGATTTGTCGCGCAGTAAATCGGGAATAAGCAAAAAGGGCGCGGCCACGAGCACGGCCAGCGCAATGCGCCACGGCGTGCCTAGTTGCCCGGTGATCGACCACACCCCGACGAACGCGCCCAGCCCCAGCATCGCGAAGACAAAACGCATGATGGCCAGCAGGCGCTCGGAAGGCGGTGGCGGAACATGCGATGTATCGGGGCGCGGGTCTTCTCTCATGAGTGCAACGACATCGGATCGGACCCACAGTATGCAGGCTCGACTCGCCGCTGCCAAACCTGCGCGCGGGTGAGGCGTAGGCTTTGCATGGACATCGGTTGCGCCAAGGGAAAGCGCACGAACCAGAATGACTTACCAACACGACGATACGATTTCCGAGCCGGCTTCTTCCGCCGCGCGGGCCGTTCAGGGCGAGCCGGTGCAGAAAGGCACGCCGATCAGCATCGTGTCGTACAACATCCACCTGGCTATTGGCCGCGATCGGCGCTACGAGCCGCAACGGATTCTCGATGTGTTGCGGGAGATCGACGCCGACGTGATCGGGCTGCAGGAAGTGCAACTGGGCGCGGGCGGCTTCGACATGTTGCGCTTCCTCGCCAAAGGCTTGGGCTTCGAGGCTGCGGCCGGCCCGACATTGGCGCACCCCGAGCGGGGCGCCTACGGCAACGCGGTGCTGTCGCGGCATCCCATACGGGCGGTGCGACCCATCGATCTCAGCGTCCGCCGGCGCGAACCGCGCGGCGCGCTGGATATCGAACTGACGTGTCCAGGACGCTCGCTGCGCGTCATCGCTACGCACCTGGGCTTGCTGCCGGCGGAACGGCGCACGCAAATCAAGCGTCTGTTGCGCGCGTTCGAAGACGACGAAGTCATGACCACCGTTTTGATCGGCGACTTGAACGAATGGTTTTTGTGGGGGCGCCCGTTACGCTGGTTGCACGCCTATTTCAAGGAAACGCCCTCGCCGCGAACTTTTCCCTCCGGCAAACCGCTCTTTGCGCTCGATCGCATCTGGGTGCGACCGCGCGCCCTGTTGCGCGATGTGCGGGTGCATGATTCTCGTCTGGCGCGGATCGCTTCCGACCATCTTCCGCTGGTAGGAGTGGTCAATCCGTGAGCGCGCTCAACGCGCTGCCGACGCGACAACCCTGTCGAGCACTTCGCCCAACCGCGTTGCGACATCCACGCGTTCATCATCGGACCAGTGTTCCGCGGTGTGCCGCCCCGCCTGGACGCAGTCGTGCACCCCCGCGACCGCTTCAACGCGTTGCGCGTCGCCAAGCGTCCACCACTTATCGCTGATTCCATACAGTTCAACGTCGGTGGCCTTGCCAAAAATACCGAAGGCATCAACCGCTGCGATGTAATAGGTGGCGATTTCGACGCCCCAGTTGTCACACTGTTCCTGGTGTATGCGCGTGAGGTCGCCACTTTCGCCATGCCAGCGCAGATGCTTGCGTCGATGCGCCGTAACCAGCCCCTGCGCGAAACCCAGCGCGAAGGCGGCGAAGACCGGGTGGAACAGCGCGTGGTGTGTCAGCGGCTGCGGTTTTTCGCCAACGACCGCGACGGCATGCCGCATGGCGGCATGCAGATCGATGAGCTGCTTGAAAGCGAACGGCACGGCAAGAAACCAGTCGTAGCCTTCTTCTTCCTGCCACAGGCGAAAGAGCTGTTGTTCGGCTGCCTGCCTGTACTCCACATCATTCGCGCGCTTGCCGGCGACGACGTAGTCGATGTCGCGCAGCGCCGCATCGGCAACCGGCCGACGACGCAAACCCAGCGTAGAAGCGAAAGAAGAGCCACTCACGAAAAGGACGGCATCGCGCGATGACGAGGCAGTAGTGGAAGTTGACTGACGATACCGGAGCGATTGCATCGCCGCCGCGTAGCGCGTCACACACGGAAGAATTTCTGCACACACCTCGACCATTCGTCCGGCGCGATTGCCGGGAATACGACAGCGCGGCGTGCCGATCCGGGCTCGGCACGTTTCTGGCTGAAAAGGAACCATCCCCGCCCAGCGCGGCCACGACAAGCGCCCTGCCGCACGAAACAAATATTCGAATCAGGGGCGCGCACAACCTACGACAGGAAACGTCTTCGGTGTCCGAACTGCACTCCCCGACCACCTTGTTCCGTCCCGGCGAAAACACCTGCGCGGTCGCGCGCGCGCAACGCGTTGCATTACTGATCGATGGTGACGCCTACTTCACGGCATTCATGCGCGCCGCAGAACTCGCACAACGCTCGATCATGATCCTGTCGTGGGATTTCGATAGCCGCACACGACTGCATTTCGATTCCGACGACAAGCATCCGAGCCGCCTGGGCGATTTCCTCAACAGTCTGGTGCGGCGTCGACGCCGCTTGCACATCCACATTCTCGATTGGGACTACCCGGTGATTTTCGGCACCGAGCGGGAGTTCTCGCCGATTTATGGATTGAGCTGGAATCCGCATCGGCGCGTCCACGTCCATTTCGACGACACACATCCGCTGGCCGGCTCGCATCATCAGAAGATCGTGGTGATCGACGACAAGGTCGCTTTCGTCGGCGGACTTGATCTCACTTGCAGACGCTGGGACACGCCGGAACACCGGCCCGACGACCCGCGCCGCATGGCCGATCACAAACCCTATCCACCCTTTCACGATCTGATGATGATGGTGGACGGTGACGCGGCCGAGGCATTGGCGCGTATCGCGCGCGGGCGTTGGTTGCGCGCCACGCAGGAAACGTTGCAACCGGCAATCACCATCGGCGATCCATGGCCGCCACGGATCGAAGCGGATTTCACCGATGTCGACATCGGCATTGCCTGCACTTCGCCACCGGCCAACGGCGGCAAGGCGGTGCGCGACGTGGAACAACTCTATCTCGACATGATCGCGCGCGCGCGGGACTACATCTATATCGAGAATCAGTACTTCACGTCGTACAAAATCGCGGAAGCGCTCACCGCACGCCTGCAAGAGGACAACGGCCCTGAAATCGTGCTGGTGACGCGGCTTCTCAGTCACGG
>DATCWO010000028.1:0-4042 GCA_036566325.1 Burkholderiales bacterium
GGGGCGGCTGCATATCGTCGGCGCGGTGCTCGATCCGATTCCCGTCAAGGCGATGCAACTCATTTCTTTCGAACAAAGCATCAGCGGTTCGCCGACCGGTCCGCGTCATGCCATCGATACCATGCTCGAGTTCGCCGCGCGTCATGACATCGCGCCGCGCGTCGAACACTTTCCCATGAGCCGGGTGAACGAAGCGCTGCAACGACTGCGTGAGGGCAAGCCGCACTATCGCATCGTGCTCGACGTGGATTTCGCCTAGCTGCGCCGCATGAATCGGGCAGTGGCGGAATTCGAGCGCTACCTGCATGCGCAGATTCCCCTGACGCAGGCGATGGCGATATCGGTCATGCGGGTGGACGATCAGAGCGTGCGCTTGCGCGCCGCACTCGCGCCCAATCTCAACCATCAACAGAGCGCGTTCGGCGGCAGCATCGCGACACTTGCCATCACCGCGGCGTGGGCCTATGTGCATGTGCGGCTCCGACGCGAGGGGTGCGCAAGCACGGTGGTAATCCAGCGTAACAGTGTGGATTTCCTCGCGCCGGCGCGTAATGACATCGAGGCGTATTGCGCCGCACCCACGGTGTCGCAGTGGCTACGCTTCCTCGATGTCCTCAAACGGAAAGGCAAGGCGCGCATCGACATGCATGCAGTGGTCGAGGCGGGCGACTTGCTGGTCGCACGCTTCGAAGGGCGTTACATCGCGTTGCGCGATTGAGTTTTCGAACTATTCCTGCTGGTCCCTCGGCAGAAAACGCAGTGCGAGACCGTTGTTGCAGTAGCGCAAACCCGTCGGCGCCGGACCGTCGTTGAACAGATGACCGTGATGGCCGCCGCAACGCGCGCAGTGATATTCGGTGCGCGGCATGATCAGCTTGAAGTCGCGTCTGGTTTCCAGCGCGTCGGGCACCGCTGTGTAGAAGCTGGGCCAGCCGGTGCCGCTGTCGAATTTCATGGCCGAGGTGAATAGCGGCGCACCGCAGCCGGCACAGACGAATACACCGGGACGTTTTTCATCGTTGAGCGTGCTCGAACCCGGTGGTTCGGTGCCCTCCCTGCGCAGCACGCGGTATCGATTCGCTTCCAGGCGTGCCTGCCATTCGGTGTCCGACAGCTTTACGTAGTCCGTCGCGAAGTCGACGCCATCAGGCAGCATTTGCCGCCAGTTCTGTTGCGCTTCATTCATGGCCGAAACTCCGGGGAATATGGACAGTGACAGACTATTCGTCTCGGCTATCATGCGCCAGCGTCGCATCGGGAACGAGGCATGCTAGGCGGTGATGCTGCATCCAGGGTGGGCGCTGTGCTGATTGCGTTCAATCAATATCAATATTCAAGGAGCTCCTGATGTTCGCATTGCGAGAGATACGAGCAATATTCGGTGCGGTGATATTGGCGCTGTGTCCGCTGGCTGCATTGGCGCAGGCATGGCCGGCAAAAACCGTCACCATCGTCGTGCCCTGGCCGCCGGGCGGTCCATCAGACATCGCGGCGCGACCGATTGCCAAAGGATTGACGGATGCGCTGGGGCAAACCTTTCTGGTGGAAAACCGTGGTGGAGCAGGCGGCAATCTCGGCACTGCCGCTGTGACCAAAGCGGACCCCGATGGCTATACGCTGCTGATCACATCGAGCGCGCCGATCGTCATCAATCCGAGTCTTTATCGCAACATGCCCTTCGACCCATCGAAGGACTTGATTCCGATCACCAACCTGCTGCGCGTGCCGCTGGTGCTGGTGGCGCATCCGTCGGTGCCGGCGAACAACCTGAAGGAATTGGTGGCGCTGATCCGCGCGCAGGACGGCAAGTTTCAGTACGCCTCGGCCGGAAATGGCACGCCGCAACACATGACGGGCGAACTGTTCAAGTCGGTGGCGAAACTCGACATGATCCACATTCCGTACAAGGGTTCGGCGCCGGCGATCAACGATCTGCTCGGCGGGCATGTCCCCGTCATGTTCGACAGCATGATTGCGATCACGCCGCACATCAAAGCGGGCAAGGTCAAGGCGATTGCCGTGAGCGGTGCGCAACGCTCACCGCAGTTTCCCGATGTACAGACATTCGCCGAAGCGGGTTATCCGCAGGTCGAGTCCTACGCCTGGTATGGTTTCTTTGCGCCGGCCGGCACGCCGAAAGAACTGATCGCCAAAATCAACGCTGCGGCATTGCAGGCCATGAAGCAGCCCGAATTTCAGCGCACGCTCACCGATACCGGATCGGATTTCGTCGGCGACACGCCTGAGAACTTCAAGGCTTTCGTGCAGGCCGAAGCACAGAAGTGGTCGAAGGTCGTGAAGGAAAGCGGCGCCAGGGTGGACTGACGCAGGTTGATGGACGGGGAAACGACTGCCCGGTTTAAACCGCGGTCGTTTCCAGTTTCTCGATTTCCGCGGCGACCCGTTGCGGCTCGAGATCATTCATGCATTTGAAATGTCCGAGTGGACATTCGCGCTGATAGCAGGGGCTGCATTCCACATTGAGTGTGACGATGCGCGCATTCTTGCTCAGCGGCGGCGTGTGCGCCGGACTGGATGAGCCGTAGAGCGCGACGATCGGCCGGCCCAGCGCGGCGGCGATGTGCATCAGCCCCGAATCGTTGGTCACCACGCAGGCGGCGACCGACATCAGATCGATCGCGCCGGCAAGATTGGTACGACCGCACAGGTTGGTACAGGCGTTATCCGATAGAGCGACGATTTCGTCCGCGATCGGCCGGTCCTTTTGCGAACCGAACAGCCACACGGCCTTGCCGCGCGCATTCAGGTGACGTGCGAGCGCGGCGAAATGACGCGTGGGCCAGCGCTTGGCCGGGCCGAATTCGGCGCCGGGACACATGGCGACCACAGGTCGTGAACGATCGAGGCCGAGGCGGCCGATGTTGATGATGAGATTGGCTTCGTCCACGCGCAGCCGCACCCGCGGCAGTGGTCGCTGCGGCGGCTCGGCCGGATCTTCGGCGAGCTTTGCATAGCGTTCCGCCATCAGCGGCAACGCTTTTTCGTCCAGCTTGTGCACGACGTTGAGCAGACCGTAGCGCGCCTCACCGACGTAACCGATGCGTTCCGGTATGCCGGCGAAGAAGGGCACCAGCGCCGATTTCCAGCTATTGGGCAGCACCACGGCGCGCGCGAAGCCGCGCTCCTTGAGGCGACGACCGAGGCGCCAGCGTGCGCCGATTTTCAGTTCGCCATGATTGAACGGCACCTGAATGACTTCATCGATTTCCGGCATGCGGCCAAGGACCGGCGCAGTCCAGGGCGGCGCGAGCGCATCGATGCGCTCGCCCGGGCGTGCTTCGCGCAGACGGGAGAAGAGCGGTTGCGCCAGCAGCGCATCGCCGATCCAGTTGGGTGCGACGATCAGAGTGCGTGACATGAGAGGCGACCGAGTGCAGCGGACATACTCTGGGATGACAGTAGCGTGCCCGTTTTGTTCGCTATCGGAAGATCAGTGCCCCGTAGGACGCTCGCCCTTGTACTCATACAGCGTGCCGCAGTACGGGCAGCGTACCGTGCCGAGCTCGGCCACGTCGAGGAAGACACGCGGATGAGACGACCACGCCGGCATGTTCGGTGTGGGACAGTGCAACGGCAGGTCCTTCGCAGTGACCTCGACAACCGTTTCTTTTTTCTGGGCTTCAGCCATTCTGTGCTCCGTTTGGGTTGCGTCGTGCGGCGCCGTCAGCTCACCGGCGTCAGCCACTCGGCGTGTTTCTTGTTCTTGCCGGCGACCAGATCGAAGAAGGCCTGCTGCAGCTTGGTCGTCACCGGGCCGCGTTTGCCTTCGCCGATGGTGCGACCGTCAACTTCGCGGATCGGCGTGACTTCGGCCGCCGTGCCGGTGAAAAAAGCTTCGTCGGCGATGTACACGTCGTCGCGCGTCAGACGGCGCGACACCACTTCGTAGCCCATATCGTTTGCCAGCGTGATGAGCGTGTCGCGCGTGATGCCGATCAGCGCCGAGGCGATTTCCGGCTCGTAAATGCGCCCTTTCTTGACGATGAACAGGTTTTCGCCCGGACCTTCGGCGACGAAGCCG
>DATCWO010000018.1:0-2188 GCA_036566325.1 Burkholderiales bacterium
CCCCGATGATCGATGGTCGGTCGATCCATGGCCCGCAGCACGCGGTCCGGCACATTGGTCGGACCGGGAATCTGCAGAAAGTGGCGCGCATTCTGAATCGGCATAGATGTTTTGCTCTATCAATGTCGTCAAAGACTGAAAGAGGCCGAATGGGAGCGCGTCAAAACGGGCCATACCCGTTTCGCCCATCGGCCTTTCCTCGCTTGTACGGCCGCAGCCGCGCCGCTAGTATGCAACGGTGTTTTGTATTTTGTATACAATTTTTGTGTACCGCCTGAAGCAAGTCGCCATATCAGGTGGATTGCGCCGCTGCTGGCTGGGAAAGCCATCCGCGGTACACCGGAGACAGTAATGACCCAGCAGGAAAGCGCGCTTTCGCGCCCGGACGGCGCTCTCGCGACACGACTGCGTAAGGAGGTGCAAGGCGACGTGCTGTTCGACATGTTCAGCCGCGGCCGCTACAGCACCGACGCCTCCATCTACCAGATCATGCCGGTCGGCGTGGTCGTGCCGCGCACGGCGCAGGATGCTTATATCGCCCTGCAGATTGCGCGCGAACTCGGCGTACCGATCCTGCCCCGCGGCGGCGGCACGTCGCAATGCGGTCAGACTGTCGGCGCCGCGCTGGTCATCGACAACACCAAATATCTGAACAGCGTCGTTTCGTTCGACGCGGCACAGGACCGGGTGACGGTGCAGCCCGGCATCGTGCTCGATCAGCTGAACAAGCATCTGCGACCGCAGGGACTGTTCTTTCCGGTCGACGTATCGACCGGCAACCGCGCCACCATCGGCGGCATGGCGGGCAACAACAGCTGCGGCTCGCGTTCGCTGCGCTACGGCAACATGGTGCATAACGTGCGCGCGATCGATGCCGTGCTGGCGGACGGCGCGCGACTGCATTTTTCCGAGCGCGGCATCCACGCCAGAACGAATGGCGGATCGTCGCGCCACACTGAGTTGACGGATCATCTGCGCGCGCTGCACGCACGCGAAGCCGGCGAAATCGCGGCGCGCTTTCCCAAGCTGCTGCGGCGCGTCGGCGGCTACAACATCGACTGCCTGGGACCGGACGGCAACATCGCGCACCTGCTGGTCGGCTCCGAAGGCACGCTGGCTTACTTCAACGAAATCGAACTGCAACTGCAGCCCGTTCCGCGCCACAAAACACTCGGCGTCTGTCACTTCCCGCGCTTTCATGACGCGATGGATGCCGCGCAGCACATCGTCAAACTCGGACCGGCGGCAGTGGAACTGGTCGATCGCACCATGATCGATCTGGCGCGCGAAATCGCCGCCTTTCGCGACACGGTGGACCGGTTTCTCCAGGGCGAGCCGGATGCGATTCTGCTGGTCGAGTTCGCCGGCGAGGACAACCGCGAGCAATTGAACAAGCTCGCCCGCCTCAGCGAACTGATGAGCGATCTGGGCTTCCCCGGCAGCGTTGTTTCGATTACCGACGCGGCATTGCAGAAGGACACTTGGGAAGTGCGCAAGGCCGGTCTCAACGTCATGATGTCGATGAAGGGCGACGGCAAGCCGGTTTCGTTCATCGAGGACTGCGCCGTACCGCTCGAAGATCTGGCCGAGTACACCGACCGCCTCACGCGCGTATTCGAAAAACACGGCACACGCGGCACCTGGTACGCGCACGCATCGGTCGGCTGCCTGCATGTGCGTCCGATCCTGAACATGAAGGATCCGAACGGCGCAAAAACAATGCGTGCCATCGCCGAAGAAGCATTCGAGCTTGTGCGCCACTACAAAGGCTCGCACTCGGGCGAGCACGGCGACGGGCTGGTGCGCTCGGAATGGCACGAACCGATGTTCGGCGCGCGCATCGTGCACGCGTTCGAGGAAGTCAAACGCGCCTTCGATCCGGCCGGCCTGATGAATCCGGGCAAGATCGTCGGCTCGACCAGAATGGACGACCGTTCGCTTTTTCGCTTTGCCCCGAACTACCGCGTGCAGCACATCGATACGGCTTTCGACTGGTCCGCCTGGGGCGGCTTCGGCGGCGCGGTGGAGATGTGCAACAACAACGGCGCCTGTCGCAAATCGGACCCCGGCGTGATGTGCCCATCGTATCGCGCCACTGCGGATGAACAGCATCTGACACGGGGACGCGCCAACTCCCTGCGGCTCGCCATCAGCGGTCAACTCGGGCCGAATGCCTGGCTGTCGAAAG
>DATCWO010000059.1:0-8690 GCA_036566325.1 Burkholderiales bacterium
CGATGCGGCTCACTACTTCAGACCCGGTACCAGTGCTCCACATGATGGGTAACAAGCCGGCCATGATGGCAACCACCGTCATCATTTTCGGGCGCACGCGCTCCACCGCGCCTTCCATGATCGCCTGGTACAAATCTTCTAGGCTCGGAGATCGCCCCTCGGCCATGCGCTTCGCCTTGATCTCCTCCCACGCGTGATCGAGATAGATCAGCATGACGACACCCGTTTCAGCAGCAACGCCGGCGAGCGCGATAAAGCCCACCGCGACGGCGACGCTCAAGTTGTAGTTGAGCCACCACATCAGCCAGATGCCGCCGACCAGCGCGAAGGGCACCGAGAGCATCACAATGAGAGTTTCCGTCAGCCGCTTGAAATTGAGATAAAGCAATAGGAAGATCGTCAGGAGCGTGACCGGGATGACGATTTTCATTTTCTCGATAGCCCGTTCCATATACTCGAACTGCCCACTCCAGGTGGCGTAGTAGCCGGGCGGAAACTCTACCTGCCGCGCCACCGCCTCGCGCGCCTCGTTGACATAGGAACCGATATCACGATCGCGGATATCGACATAGATGTAGGCCGACAGCAACGCGTTCTCGGTCCGGATAGAGGGAGCGCCCTTGGCAATTTCGATTTTCGCAACATTTCCCAGCGGAATCATCGCGCCGTCGCTCGTCGTGACTAGGACCTGCGTCGCTATAGCGTGGGGGTCGGCGCGCAGTTCGCGCGGATAACGCACCGCCACGCTATAGCGCTCGCGCCCTTCCACCGCCGTGGTGATCATCCCGCCGCCCAGCGCCGTGGCGATTACGTCCTGCACAGCACCCACCGACAAACCGTAGCGCGCAAGTTGCGTGCGATCAGGTTCGATATTGAGATAAAAGCCGCCGGTGAGCCGTTCGGCATAGGCACTCGTCGTCCCCGGCACCTGTCTCACCACCGCTTCGATGGCCTTGGCGATGGGCTCCATTTTCGCCAGATCGGTGCCGAATACTTTGATGCCGATTGGCGTGCGGATGCCGGTGGAGAGCATATCGATGCGCGCCTTGATGGGCATCGTCCACGCGTTGGAAATTCCCGGGAACTGCAGCGCCTGATCCATCTCCGCAATGAGCTTGTCCATGGTCATGCCGGGCCGCCATGCCGAGTCCGGCTTGAGATTGATCACCGTTTCGAACATCTCCACCGGTGCAGGGTCGGTGGCGGTATTCGCGCGCCCAGCCTTGCCGAACACCGATGCGACCTCAGGGAAGCTCTTGATGATCTTGTTCTGCGTCTGCAGCACCTCTGCCGCCTTGGTGAGCGACATCCCCGGCAGTGAAGTCGGCATATAAAACAGCGTGCCTTCATTCAAAGTGGGCATGAATTCTGCGCCGAGTCGCGACGCCGGCCAGAGCGACACGATCATCGTAAGAATCGCAAGTGCGATCGTGGTTTTCTTCCAGCGCAGCACCAGCGAAATCACCGGTCGGTACACGTGGATGAGGAATCGGTTCACCGGATTGCGCGCTTCGGGAAGGATGCGGCCGCGAACGAAATACATCATAAGAGCCGGCACCAGCGTCACCGACAACATCGCCGCGCCCGCCATGGCGAAGGTCTTGGTGTACGCGAGCGGCGAAAACAACCGGCCCTCCTGCGATTCGAGCGTAAAGACCGGCAGGAACGACACCGTGATGATCAACAGCGAGAAGAACAGCGCCGGACCGACCTCCTTGCAAGCTGCAATCATGGCTGCCGCCCTTGACTCCCCTTCCCTCAAACGTTCCAGATGCTTGTGCGTGTTCTCAATCATGACGATCGCCGCATCGACCATCGCGCCGATGGCGATGGCGATTCCGCCGAGACTCATGATGTTGGAGTTGATCCCGAGCAGTCGCATGGCGATGAACGCGATCAGCACACCGACCGGGAGCATCAGGATCGCCACGAGTGCTGAGCGCACATGCAACAGGAAGACGATGCATACCAGCGCAACGATGATGCTTTCCTCGATCAGCGTGGTGGTGAGCGTGTCGATGGAGCGCTTGATCAATTCAGAACGGTCGTAAACCGTCTCGATGCGGACCCCTGAAGGCAAGCCGCTGGCCACTTCCGCGATCTTCTGCTTGATATTGCCGATGACATTCAGTGCGTTCTGTCCGTAGCGCGCCATGGCGATGCCGGAAACAACCTCCCCATCGCCATTGAGTTCGGTGAGTCCGCGACGCTCTTCGGGAACCAGTTCTACGCGTGCCAAATCGCGAATGAGGACAGGAACGCCCCCAGCGCTTTTCACGACGAGCATCTCCAAATCCTGCACGCCGCGCAGATAGCCCTTGCCCCGGATCATGTATTCGGTCTCCGCCATTTCCACCACGCGGCCGCCCACGTCGCGATTGGATGTACGGATCGCGTCGTTCACCTGCTCCAGGGAAATGCCGTAACCGCGCAAACGCACGGGATCGACCGTGACCTGATAGCTCTGCACGAAGCCCCCGATGGACGCAACTTCCGCAACCCCCTCCGCCTTGGCGACTTGGTAGCGCAGATACCAGTCCTGCACCGTGCGCAGTTCGGCAAGCGTTCGCTGCTCGCCCAAGACGGCGTACTGATATACCCAGCCGACGCCGGTGGCGTCCGGACCTAGTTGCGGCGTCACGTCCCGCGGCAGCCGGCCAGCGGCGAAATTGAGATATTCAAGAACGCGGGATCGAGCCCAGTAGATGTCGGTGTCGTCCTCGAAAATGATGTACACGAAGGAGGCGCCGAAGAATGAGAAGCCCCGGACCACTTTGGACTTCGGCACCGACAGCATCGCCGTTGTGAGCGGATAGGTCACCTGATCCTCGACCACCTGCGGCGCCTGTCCGGGATATTCCGTATAGACGATCACCTGGACGTCCGACAGATCGGGAAGCGCGTCCAATGGCGTCTTCATCACCGACCATATCCCGGCGATGATGATGAACACAGTCGCGAGCAGCACAATGAATCGATTGCGCGCCGACCACTCGATGAGATGAGCGAGCATGGTCTCTTCCTCAGTGTTCAGCGTGCGCCGAGTTCGGAGCGCCGGCCGGCGTGATGCGCGTGACGACCCACTCGCCCGGCTTGCGTTCGACGAACTCGAACTCCACGCGCTGCCCCGGTTGCAGCCCCTGCAACAGCGACTTGTTGGCCACAGTGAATTCCATAGTCATCGGGGGCCATTTCAACGCTGGGATAGCACCGTGAGTCAACGTCAACGAACCAGCGGACCCATTGATCGCCTGCACTTCGCCTTCGGCGCGATGACCCACAGTCGACTCGGCGCTTGCGGCATCGGATTGCGTCCGTCCGCCACCAAAGCCGCCGACCGCCGCTTGGAGATTGCTTTCCGCATCAATGAGGAAGTTCGCCGCGATGACGACCGGCTCCCCTTCACGGACCCCGCTCAGCACCTGCACGTATTCGCCATCGCGCGCGCCAAGTTGAACTTCTCGCGGTTCGTACCGGCCCTCGCCCACCTCCACCAATGCCATCCGCCGCGTGCCGCTGTCGATAACTGCGCTGTTGGGAATCACGAGCATGGATTGCGGCGCACCAGACGCGAGTGCGACTTGCGCATACATGCCCGGCTTGAGCAGTCGCTTAGGATTCTGCAGTTCGATACGAACAGGCACAGTACGCGTCGCGGCAGTCAGCGTCGGATAGACGTACGACACCGTCCCCTCGAAGCGCTGCCCCGGATAAGCTCCCACCTCGACGAGAGCCTTGGCGCCTTGCTTGACCAGCCCGACGTCCTGCTCGTACACGTCGGCCAGCACCCATACCGAGGACAAGTCGGCGATCTGATAAAGCGTCTCGCCGGCCATGAAGCGCATGCCCTGCACTGCTTTCTTCTCGCTCACGATGCCAGTGACGGGGGAATGAAATGCAAGCGTGCGACGTGCATCGTCCCCCTGCGATAGCGCCTTGATCTGCGCGTCGGAGATGTCCCAGTTGCGCAGCCGTCGCAGCGCAGATTCGGCAAGCTGGTTCATGCCGCGTTGGACCTCGTCGCTACTGCCTTCGAGCGTCTGCATGCCCTGGACGGCGAGCGCATATTCCCGTTGCGCGGAGACGAGTTCGGGACTGTAGACCTCGAACAGCGGCTGACCCTTGGCGACCGCCTGCCCCGTCGCATTGACGTACAGGCGCTCGACATACCCCTCAAACTTCGGCGTGATCGCGTACATCCGCCGCTCGTCCACTTCGATCCGCCCTACGGCCCGAACTTCGCGGTCGAGCGTCCGCATCGACGCGGCAGCGGTGCGAACGCCCAGCCTCTGGATCTTTGCGGTATCGATCTGGATGCCGCCTTCAGCAGCCGCGGGCGCTTCCCCTTCGTACACGGGGATGTAGTCCATCCCCATGGAATCCTTTTTCGGGACCGGTGAGGTATCGGGCAGCCCCATGGGGTTGCGGTAATAGAGCAGCTTACGTTCGCCGTTCTTCGGTTGCGTGGCGGCAATGTCCGATGCCGGAACGTTTGCCGTCTGCTGGCCGAACCAGTAACCCGCACCGACGGCAACTGCGAGGAGCAGGACGACCGCAACGATCAACCGTCCGTTTGGTCTCACAGTTCCACTCCCAGCAGTCGTTCCAGTTCGGCAATCCGCAACTGGCGCTCCGCCTGCGCCTTGAGCAAATCAATGCGCGCCCTGTCGATGGCGCGCTGGGCTTCAAGGAGCGTCGCGAAATCCACCTTGCCTGTTTCGTAGCCGGCGAGCGCCGATTGCATGGTCAAACGCGACTGCGGCAACAAACTTGAGGCGATAAGCGATTCGGTACGCGCGGCCGTTTCATACGCCGCGAGCTGCTCGGCGATTTCCCCCGTCAATCGATACATGACGGCATCATGCCGGGCGCGCGCCGCCGCCAGCATTGCGCCCGCCTCGCGCTCCTGACTGCGTCGCGTCCCCTGCTGCAAGGGGATGCTGAACTCCACCATCACTTCCCATTCGTTGATCGAATCGCCCGACTGGATGGGCGCGACGCCAAACGCGACGTCCGGATAGCGATTGCGATAGGTGAGCTCGCGGCTTTTCTCCGCTGCGTGAATGCGGCTGACCTCCACCGCGAGTTGCGGGTTGCTTTGCCGCGCACGGTCCAGCAGGGCCTCGAACGCGATCGTCTCTTGCTGCGGCAGGGACGGTAACGTTTCGGGCTCGGCGAGCGGCGCGTCCGCAGGGCGATTGAGCAGCGCGTTGAGACGCGCCTCGACGCTTCGCCGCTCGTTCTCCAGCATCAGCAAGTCGCTGCGCAGCGCCGTCTGTTCCAGTTGCGCGCGCACCGCGTCCTGCTGCGGCGAAAGGCCGTTCCCGTAGCGGACCTGCGCCAGCTGTTCCAGACGCTGCAACAGCGCCAGAATGTCGCGCGTGACCCGCTCGTTGTGCGCAATGTAGTAATGCTGCACGTAGCTCTTGCGAATCGCCGCGCGCAATTCCGTCCAACTGCCTTGCGCGGCATTGCGCACCGCCTCGGCTTCGAACGTCGCCACGTCCGCGCGCAGCGCCCGCTTGCCGAACCACGGCAGCTCCTGCATCAACCGATAGCGGGTTCCCCCGACGCGCGAGGGATCGAGCGTCGGATTGCGGTCGCCCATGCGCGTGATGTCCATCCATTCAATACGCAGCATCGGGTCGGGTAGCGCGCCGGCCGGGCCGATGCGTTCCATCGCTGCCTGAGCGTCGTAACGCATCGCTGCATATTCGACATTGCGCTCGCGCGCGTAGGTGAGCAGGCTCTCCAAGTTCGCGCCCGGGACGGCTTCCTGCGCTGAAACCAGACCGGCCAGCGCGAAGCCCACGCAGGCGAGCAGCCATTGTTGTATGTGGTTAGGCATGGCGTCCGTATTTCCCTGTTCTTGAAACTTGCACGAGGGTCAGGCGGACCTGCGAAAAAACGTTCCGGGCGGGCATCCCCTGACCGATCAAGACGGCGTCGCGAGGCAACGCGTCGCAGCTCGGTCAGCGGATCAAATGCGATAGCAGCAATGGACGATGCTGTGCGGCGGAGAGTGAGAGTGCGTCGGATAGGGTTGTGCGCTACGGCGCACGAGACGGTCGCGGCGCGGCGCGGCGATCGACAGCGAAAGGACATAGGCCAGCGTAGGCAACGTCTCGACGCCGAGTTGCGCGTTGCTGCTCGGTTGGAGCGCTTTGCCGCCACCGCCGTTGCAGTGCTCGAAGCAAAGCCCGGGCTGTTCGGAATCCATCATGCCGCGCGTCGCCGCGGCACTTTCGCTGCAACCCTCCATAGCCGCCATAGGGTCGGGCATGGCTTCGGTAGGCGGCGCGGCGCACGTATATGCGGCCGTCGCCATCTGCACGGAGACCATGGCAAGGATCAACAAACCCGCCAAACGCCGGCGCAACGGCTTGGCGAAGCGGAACCCGTTCATCGTTCGCCGTGCTCCGCGTTGCAAGTTGTTTCGCGCGCGCAGCGGTGCCGGTGATATCCGCGGCTGTCACCGCGGCGCCCAAATAGATGCATGAGCGGACACAGGGCCAGCAGCAGAGAAGGGAGGAAGTGGGCGACATGCACCCGATGATCGGCGATGAACAATCCCGGCGCGACTACAGGCATGCTGATAACCCGCGATCCATAGCCTTGTCGCCGTGTGCCGGCGCGTGCGCTCCGAGTGTCCATGTTCCTCCTCGTTGTGACGGGAACAGTTGTGCGCTCTGTGAAAGCAAGTATCTAAGCTAAGTCAAAATCGCCTTTCCGCACGCTGATTCTAGGTCGCTATTGCTTATCCGGCAGCTTGGCGACGTATTTTTTCATGATGCGCGAAGGGTCAGGAGTCGGCACCGAGCAGTGGTATGACCAACACGACTACCCAATGAAAATAAGACATAGGAGAGCGCGTTGTCTACGTCGCCCTTTTTCTTTCATTACTTGTAACAATTTATAACTGTCGTGCTTTAACCACTTCGTTCCAGTTCCATATACGCTCCTCAACAGCCGCACGTAGGAGGTGAGCATGACTAAACAGCGTAGAACCATTCAAACTGTGTCCTTCGGTGTCGCGTGCGGACTGATGAGCGGCGTTGCACTCGCTGATCATCCTCCGATCGGGTTTGGCATTGGAACAGGCGGGCCGATTGTCACGATTCCGGCGGATACCGCGCCGAAAGGCAGCTGGGGTATCGGCTTCGATGTGAGCTATACGCAAGCAGACGCCTACTCCGACGCGGAGCTTCAGAAATTTGCCGGCGAGCATGTCCATGCCCATAGTTCGGACTACCTGCTGAGCACCTCTCTGGGGGCGAGTTATGGCGTGACGGACGATTTCACTGTCGGTGCACGTCTTCCTTTTATCCACCGCGAGGACATACGTTCACCTTTTCACAGCCATGCCGGCGGCGTGACTACAAATGCCGTCACCGACCAGGGAGACTCGAACGGCCTCGGAGATCTGACTGTCATGGGGAAATACCGATTCCTCAAGGCGGAACAGCAAAATATCCAGGCAGCTTTGTTATTTGGTATCAAAGCGCCGACCGGACAGACCGATGAAAAGAACGATCAAGGACTCAAGTTCGAGACCGAACAACAGCCGGGTTCGGGGTCATGGGATCCTCTACTCGGCCTAGCCACAACCTTCGGCTTTGGCCCGGTATCTGTCTCGGGCAGCTTTCTTTATTCCTTCGCCGGCGAAGGCTCGCAAGACACCGATCTCGGTAATCGAGCGTTTTACAACATCGGTGTGTTTTACCGTTTACCCGAGGCGGCACATGAGCACGGTCTCGAAAGCGTTCCCCATGGTCATTCAAACTGGGACGTGGGTCTAGAACTCAATGGCGAGTGGCAGCAGCGCGAGCGAATAGACGGCGTGGAGCAAGAAGATAGTGGTGGAAATATGCTTTATCTCTCTCCGGGCGTTCGCTATACCGCGAAGAACAACCTGTCTTTCTATCTTTCGGTCGGCATTCCCATTGACCAAAAAATTAGAAAGTCACACCCTGATACTGATTACAGGGTGATATTTGGGCTTGGTATGCCGTTGTGACGTTCCAAGGATAGTTCGGGTCGGCATTTCGACTGGCGCGCGAACGGCGATGCTATCTATGTATGCATCAAAAGCATCCGGTACTGCGCCGCGCACTATCGAAAATCGATTATGTCTTGGTCGTATCGTTCGGCATGCTTTAGACATCGAGCGTTTTTTTCGCTTGAGCGATGTCATACGCGGCTGACTCGGAATGCTTTCGAAGTTGCTCTCGATTCTCCTTATTGGAATCGCGATACTTCTCGCCGTCGCGATTTTGTTTATCTATCAGGGACACAAAATCGGCTACAGCGCGAAGACCGAGCCGCACGCGTTAGAAGCGTTTGTCGCGCGCCATTTGCGCATGATGGCGATTCCTCGCGCTCAACGGGACAAAGCAAACCCGGTTGGCCCGACGCCCGACGTTCTCGCGCATGCGCGCGCGCACTTCGCGGACCACTGCGCGATCTGTCACGCGAATGACGGAAGCGGGAAGACCGCCATCGGGGAGAACGTCTATCCGAGAGTTCCCGATCTGCGTCGGCCTGCAACGCAATCGATGTCCGATGGTGAACTGTTCTTCATCATTCACAACGGCGTTCGCTTCACTGCGATGCCCGCGTGGGGAACGGGCAATCCGGATGAAGATCTCGACAGCTGGAAGCTCGTACATTTCATCCGCAGTCTTCCGGAT
>DATCWO010000072.1:0-7747 GCA_036566325.1 Burkholderiales bacterium
CAGCGCAAGCTCGGCCGACTGCTGTCCCGTTTCATCCGGGATTCCGCGGAAGTGGAAGACGTGGCCCAGGAGGCGTTCGTCAAGGCGTACCGCGCGTTGCCCTCGTTTCGAGGCGACAGTGCGTTCTACACCTGGCTGTACCGGATCGGCATCAACACCGCCAAGAACTATCTGGTGGCGATGGGTCGACGTGCGCCAACGACTACGGAATTCGATTCCGAAGAAGCCGAGAGCTTCGAGGACGGTGAGCAGTTACGGGATATCAACACGCCTGAAAGCCTGTTGATGACCAAGGAGATTGGCGCGACAGTCAATCAAGCCATGGAGGAGTTGCCCGAGGATTTGCGTACGGCCATCAGCCTGCGCGAGATCGAGGGCCTCAGCTATGAGGAGATCGCGTCGATCATGAACTGTCCGATCGGAACGGTACGCTCGCGCATCTTCAGGGCGCGCGAGGCGATCGCGGCGAAACTGCGACCGTTGTTGGATACACGCAAAGACAGAAGGTGGTGAACCGATGAAAGAACAAGTATCGGCGCTAATGGACGGCGAACTTGAGGGGCCTGAGTCCGAGGGCTGCATCAAGCGTCTCAAGGGCGACCCCGAAGTGCGGGAAGCATGGGATCTTTACCACCTCATCGGCGATTCGATGCGTGGAGACATCGCCGGATCGCTGCCTTCCGCATTCAATGAACGTCTGGCGCAAGAACCCACCGTACTCGCACCGCGACGCGGTGCCGTGCAACGACACCCTGCCTGGTTTGCGCTCTCCGCGGCGGCAAGCGTCGCCGCCGTTGCGTACGTCGGCTGGATGGCGATTCCGATGCTCGATCCATCGCCGCAACCGCAAATTGCAGCAGCCCCGGCCGCAGTGCGCGTCGCGCAACCCGTGCAAATGCTGAGCGCAGTGCCGGCATCTCAGCCGGCTTCGAGCGCAATGACCGATGTCATTCCGGTCACCAGCGACATGAGCGACTACTTCATTGCGCATCAAAGATTCTCGTCAACGTCGGCAATGGTCGGCGTCGCGCCTTATGCGCGCTCGGTTTCCCAGGACTACGAAAAGCGCTGACCCATGAGCCGGTTGTTGTTTGCGGCCCTTGCAGCCGGATCGTTGTTCTACGGAGCGGCTGTTCAGGCGCAAGAGTACGACCCCCTGCAGTGGCTGGAACGCATGTATAGCGCGAGCAAACATCTCAGCTATAGCGGCACCTTCCTCTATCAACACGGCGATCAGATCGAAACCTCGCGCATCACCCGGCTGGTCGATCAGAGCGGCGTGCACGAACGGCTTGAAACACTCGACGGCATTCCGCGCGAAATCGTGCGCGACAACGATGAAGTCACCTGCTATCTGCCGCGCAGCATGACTGTCAAGATCGACAACCGGCGCGAAACCAGTCCGTTCCCGCACGTGCGCGCCGAACACCTTGAAGACATCACCAAATATTACGATGTCCGCAAAGGCGGTATCGATCGCATTGCCGGACATGAGGCCCAGTCCATCACGCTGCAACCGCGTGACGACCTGCGTTACGGTCATCGCCTCTGGGCGGAAGTGGAATCCGGTCTGCTGTTGAAGGCCAAGACTTTCAACGAAAAAAACCAGCAGGTCGAACAGTTCGCTTTCACGCAATTGCAGATCGGCGGCAAGATCGAACGACAGCAAGTCAAATCGCAGTATGCCGACCAGGGCAAGAACTGGCGCGTGGAGAGCTCGGCGATGACCGAGACCGATCTGAGCAAACTGGGCTGGACGCTCAAGGACCTGCCACCCGGGTACAAAAAAGTCACCGAACTCAAACGTCGCGTGGGTGAATCCTACGATGTCGGCCATGTCGTCATTTCCGACGGACTGGCGGCCGTTTCGGTGTTCATCGAACCCCTCGGCGCCAAACCCGGCCAGCCTGTCATCGGGCACTCGCGTCAGGGCGCGCTCAATATCTACACGCGCAATATCGACAATCATCTGGTCACGGTCATCGGTGAAGTGCCGGCCGGCAGCGTGCGCCAGATCGCCGACGCGGTCGAACATCGTCCTTCGCGCTGATTGCCCGATAGCCCGCCGAAGGCATGGCCGTCGGCCCTGATCGCAAAGGCACGGCCGTCGTCCGGAAAACAGTCGCTCGCCCCGTACCAGGCAACGACGACAATATCTTTTCGACGTTGAAAGGCGAACCCGGATGGACATCGAGCACACACCGCTATTGACCCTGTACGGGCGGGGCTATTGCCATTTGTGCGAAGACATGGAAACTGCGCTGCTGGCCCTGCGCGGAGAATTCAACTTCGAACTGGAAGTCATCGATGTGGATTCCAGCCCGTCGCACGAAGCGCAGTTCGGCGAACGCATCCCGGTCCTGGCGCACGGCGACACCGAGCTGTGCCATTACTTCCTCGACCGCCCCGCGGTCCGGCGCTATCTGTCCGCGCTCTCCGGTACCGCGCCGGGCGGAGTCACATCCTGATAGAATCATCGGCTTGCAATGCGCAGCAAGGGTGCTTCGAACGGCACCCTTTTTTGTAGTCTCGCCTCCCGACATGCAGCACATCCGAAATTTTTCCATCATTGCCCACATCGACCACGGCAAATCGACGCTTGCGGACCGTTTCATTCGCCGCTGCGGCGGTCTGTCCGACCGCGAAATGGAGTCGCAGGTGCTCGATTCGATGGACCTCGAGCGCGAGCGCGGCATCACCATCAAGGCGCAGACCGCGGCGCTGCAATACAAGGCACGCGACGGGCAAATCTATAATCTGAATCTCATCGACACGCCGGGACACGTCGATTTCTCCTACGAAGTCTCGCGCTCGCTCGCCGCATGCGAAGGCGCGTTGCTGGTGGTCGATGCGAGTCAGGGCGTCGAAGCGCAGACGGTGGCGAACTGCTACACCGCCATCGAGCAGGGCGTGGAAGTCGTGCCGGTGCTGAATAAGATCGATTTGCCGTCGGCCGATCCGGATGGCGCGATGCAGGAGATCGAGGACGTCATCGGCATCGGTGCGCACGACGCCATCCTTGCGAGCGCAAAAACCGGCCTCGGCATCGACGACATTCTCGAGGCCGTCATCGCGCGCATTCCGCCGCCCAAGGGCGACCCGGATAAACCGCTGCAGGCGCTGATTATCGACTCGTGGTTCGACAACTACGTGGGCGTGGTGATTCTCGTGCGCGTCATGGAAGGCACGCTCAAGCCGAAGGACCGCATGCTGCTGATGTCCACGCAGGCGACCCACTTGTGCGAACAGGTCGGCGTGTTCACGCCCAAGGCGGAAAATCGCACGCATCTCTCGGCGGGCGAGGTCGGTTTCATCATTTCAGGCATCAAGGAACTCGAAGCGGCGCGCGTGGGCGACACGGTTACGCTGGTCGACCGGCCGGCGGACTCGGCCTTGCCCGGGTTCAAGGAAATCAAGCCGCAAGTGTTTGCCGGGCTCTATCCGGTCGAGGCCAACCAGTACGACGCGCTGCGCGACGCCCTGAACAAGCTCAAGCTCAACGATGCCTCGCTGCAATACGAGCCCGAAGTTTCGCAGGCGCTGGGCTTCGGCTTCCGCTGCGGCTTTCTCGGGCTGCTGCACATGGACATCGTGCAGGAGCGGCTCGAACGCGAATACGACATGGATCTCATCACCACTGCGCCGACAGTGGTGTACGAAGTACTGATGCGCG
Source organism: Burkholderiales bacterium (assembly GCA_036566325.1). Taxonomy (GTDB): domain Bacteria; phylum Pseudomonadota; class Gammaproteobacteria; order Burkholderiales; family SG8-39; genus ZC4RG42. Next base: position 3,674 of record DATCWO010000072.1, read on the forward strand.
ACGGCACGGTGATGCAGGTCGAAAACCCCGCCAAAATGCCGGAGCCGTCGAAAATCGAGGAAATTCGCGAGCCGATCATCACCACGACGATTTTCGTTCCGCAGGATTACGTCGGCACCGTGATGACGCTGTGCAACGGCAAGCGCGGCGTGCAGCGCAACATGCAATATCACGGCCGGCAGGTGATGCTCACGTACGACATGCCGCTGAGCGAAGTCGTGCTCGATTTTTTCGACAAGCTGAAATCGGCCAGCCGCGGCTATGCTTCGCTCGATTACGAGTTCAAGGAATATCGCGCCACCGACATGGTCAAGCTCGACATTCTCATTAACGGCGAAAAGGTCGACGCGCTGTCGCTGATGGTGCACCGTGCCAACGCGCCGTATCGCGGCCGCGAACTGGCGGCAAAAATGCGCGAACTGATTCCGCGCCAGATGTTCGATGTCGCGGTGCAGGCCGCGATCGGCGCGCATATCATTGCGCGCGAAACCGTCAAAGCCATGCGCAAAAACGTGCTGGCAAAATGCTACGGCGGCGACATTACGCGAAAGAAGAAACTGCTCGAGAAACAAAAAGCCGGGAAAAAGCGGATGAAGCAGGTGGGCTCGGTTGAAATTCCGCAAGAAGCGTTTCTGGCCATTCTGCAAGTGGACGGAAAGTAAAGGCGGCATCTTGACTCAGCGCGCTGCGCGAGGAGCCGATCAGCCGTTTCCAACAACAAGAGGTAGTTCCGATTAAAGCCTTTTCGTATGGGCCGACCCCAGTCCGGCCGAGCGAGGATGCGGTCATGCGCCGTACTCGCTTGCACAGCTGCGCACAGGCGCGGCCATGCGTCTCGCTGAATCGGATGCTTAAAAAAACGGTGCCTCAGGCATGAACTTCGCGCTCATTCTGTTTCTACTACTTGTCCTTACCGGCGCGATGGTGCTGGCCGATCGACTGTATTACGCCAAGCAACGCCCGGCCGGCGCAAAAGAGCCGTGGTGGATCGAATATCCGAAAAGCTTTTTCCCAGTCATCCTGATCGTTTTCGTACTGCGCTCGTTCATTGTCGAACCCTTCCGCATTCCGTCGGGCTCGATGATTCCCACGCTGCAGGTGGGCGATTTCATTCTGGTGAACAAGTTCACCTATGGCATCCGTCTGCCGATCATCAATCAGAAGGTCGTGGACCTGAACGATCCGCAGCGCGGCGACGTAATGGTCTTTCGCTACCCGGTCGACCCGTCGTACGACTACATCAAGCGCGTGATCGGATTGCCCGGCGACAAGGTGGCGTACATCCATAAACGCCTCACCATCAACGGCGTGCCGGTGCCCATCAAGACGGCAGGCGATTATCTGCATCGCGAACGCATCAGCTACTCCAAGCAATACATCGAAAGCATCGGCAGTGTGGAACACGCCGTCCTGAACGACGAGGAAGCGCCCGATGGCGTGCCCTTCGTGAAGCAGTTCCCGTCCCGCGACAACTGCTCTTACAACGAAGACGGATTCGTTTGTACCGTTCCTCCAGGGCACTACTTCATGATGGGCGATAACCGCGACAACTCAAGCGACAGCCGAGTATGGGGATTCGTGCCCGACCGTAATATCGTCGGAAAAGCGTTTTTTATCTGGTTCCACCTGGGTGACCTGGGAAGAATCGGGACGTTCAAGTAGGGAAAGCCGGATTAAGCGCCGAGTAGGGTCGCGAGTGCGCATAGTTGTACGAGCGCGGGCAGAGCAATTAATGTCTTAGCCGTGCGCATCACAACGCCTCCGACCGAAAAGCCTTAATCGGAGCTTCCATAACGTTGAGGAGCGGGACAATGAAAACAACACAGCGGGGAATGGGATTCATCGGCATGCTGACCATGCTGATCGGCATCGTGTTGATCGCCGTTCTGGCCATGAAGATCGTGCCGGTCTATATCGAATACTTCACTTTCAAGAAAATCGTTACCGATATCGCACAAAGCGACGCGACGACGCCGCAGGAAGTCCGCTCGGCGTTCCAAAAGCGCGCCGATGTGGATTACGTCGAAACCGTGAGCGCCAAGGATTTGTCCATAACCAAAGACGAAATCTCCTTTGCCTATGAAAAACGCATCCCGCTTTTTGCCAACGTCAGCATCGTTATCGATTTCGTCGGCTCCAGTCAGGTCGGCGCCAGATAAGCGACTGATGGATCTCTTCTCAGGAAAGCGCTGAGTGCCGTAATCGGCACTTGAACATGCCGGCCACAATTTGAAAACCGATCGCCTTCTCGCCCGTCTCGGCTACAGCTTCAACGATGCCAAACTGCTGCAGCAGGCGCTGACGCACCGCAGCCACAGCACGCCGCACAATGAACGGCTCGAGTTTCTCGGCGACAGCATTCTCAACTTCATCGTGGCAGCCGAGCTGTACCGCCGCTTCATGAAGCTGCGCGAGGGCGAGTTGTCGCGGCTGCGCGCCAGCCTGGTACGGGAACAAAGCCTGCACGATGTGGCCAGCCGGATCGAACTGGGCGACTATCTGCGTCTGGGCGAGGGCGAACTCAAAAGCGGCGGTTTTCGTCGCCCCTCCATCCGCGCCGACGGGCTGGAAGCGCTCATCGGCGCGGTTTTCCTGGATGGCGGTTTCGATGCGGCACGCAATGTCGTGCTTGGTCTTTACGGGCCGCTGCTACAGACCCTGGATCCCAAGGTGACCGGCGACAAGGACGCCAAGACGCAATTGCAGGAATGGCTGCAGAGCCGCAAACACCCACTGCCGCAATACAATGTAATTGCAACGCACGGCGCCGCTCACGACCAGCGCTTCGAGGTCGAATGCGTAATCGTCGATCTGGACGTGCGTACCGTGGGCAGCGGCACCAGCCGGCGCCTCGCCGAGCAGGAAGCGGCGCGCCGCGCACACGACACATTGGCCGCGCAATAGATCGCTTCACCCGCAATCCTGATTGAGAGCACGCTAGAGCAATGGAAGAAACATTTCGCTGTGGCACGATTGCCATCGTCGGACGCCCCAATGTGGGCAAGTCGACGTTGCTCAACGCGCTGGTCGGCCAGAAACTCAGTATCACCTCGCGCAAGCCGCAGACGACACGACATCGCCTGCTCGGCATTCTGACGCGCGCCGAGACGCAGTTCATTTTCGTCGACACGCCCGGGTTCCAAACCCGACACGGCGGTTCGCTCAATCGCATGCTGAACAAGAACGTGCAGCGCTCGCTGCAGGATATCGACGCGGTGATGTGGGTGGTCGAGGCGGGCACGCTGAGTGAACAGGATCGCAAGGTCGCGCAACTGCTGCCGGCCGATATCCCGGCGGTCATGGTGGTCAACAAGACCGATCGTGTCGATGATCGCGCCGATCTGCTCGCGTTTTTGCAGCGTTGCGGCGAAGAATTCGATCAAGGCGCTATCGTCCCGGTCAGCGCGAAACTCTCTCGCAACACCGAGGAATTGTTGAAGGTGCTGCGCGGCCTGTTGCCGGAACAGCCGGCGATTTATCCCGAAGATGAGCTGACCGACCGCAACGAGCGTTTCCTTGCCGCCGAGTTGATTCGCGAAAAACTGTTTCGCCTGCTCGGCGAAGAAGTACCGTACGGCAGCGCGGTGATCATCGATCAGTTCCAGGAAGAAGGGCGCCTGCGCCGCATCCACGCTTCCATCGTGGTCGAGAAAGCGGGACACAAGGCAATCATCATCGGACGCGGGGGCGCCAAGCTGAAGGAAATCGGCACCGCTGCGCGTATCGACATGGAGCGTCTGTTCGACTGCAAAGTTTTTCTCGAAATCTGGGTCAAGGTACGCAGCGGCTGGCCGGACGACGATGCCATGTTGCGCCGCTTTGGCTACGACGGCGGGTAGGGTGCACCCGATCATGTGGCTCAGGATGATCGCGAGCGCGGGACCGCGAAGGGCGAGTGAGGGCAAATTAAAACACGGCCTGTTCCGCCCCGAACTTGCGCCTACGCCGGTCGAGCAACGATTGTCGGAGCTTTAAGTATGCAGCCCGTGTCGAACCGCGGCCGCGTCGAACATGAGCGCGCCTACGTCCTGCACGTCTGGCCGTACAGTGAGACCAGCCTGCTGGTCGAGATCT
>DATCWO010000099.1:0-2490 GCA_036566325.1 Burkholderiales bacterium
GCCGCCTGGACTGAGCTTCAACGGCTTCAGCGAAAAAGCGCTCGCAGCCTCCAAGAACTCCAAGTTGCCGAAATCCTATTGGAGCTGGGCCGACATGCTCGGCCCCAACGTGAACGGTTTCTTTCCCTTCACACCGGCGACGAACATTTTGTTCGGTTTACGCGAATCGCTGGCCATGTTGCGCGAGGAAGGGCTGGCCAATGTGTTCAAGCGGCACGATCGTTTCGCTGAAGCAACGCGCCGCGCCGTGCGCGGTTGGGGGCTGGAAGTGCTTTGCCGGGAGCCGGGTGAATACAGCAGCTCGCTCACCGCGGTGGTCATGCCTGAAGGGCACAGCGAAACCGAACTGCGCCAGATCATTCATGAGCATTTCAACATGTCGCTCGGCGCCGGCCTCGGCAAGTTGAAGGGCAAGGTTTTCCGCATCGGCCATCTCGGCGATTTCAATGATCTGATGCTGTGCGGCACGTTGTGCGGCATCGAAATGGGATTGACGCTGGCCGGCGTACCGCACAAAAAAGGCGGCGTCGCCGCCGCGATGGAATACCTCGCCAACTCGAACGGGTCGCAATCGCGTCCCGGCGATGAGGCCGAGCGCATGGCGGACCTCGAGTCCGAGTAATTGCACCAACGCCGCGCGCAACCGGACATTGCCGCGACCGATTCATATTTATCTGAAAGAGAACGAGAGCACATGGAAGCGTAATACCCGCCCACACCACCGCACAGGAGGTCCCGATGAATGCGCTCACTTACAAAGCGTTCGCAGTTGCAGCTCTGCTCACTGGTCTAGGAACGTTCGCGCCGGCCGTCGTACATGCTCAGACCGAACTGAAGTTCGGTCACGTCGGCTCTCCAGGGTCGCTCTTCGCGGTGTCTGCGGACGAGTTCGCCAAGCGGGCCAACGCCAAGCTCGGCGATAAATACAAAATCGTCGTGTTCGGTTCGAGCCAGCTTGGGGACGACAGCGAAATGCTGCAGAAGATCAAGGTCGGCACGCTCGATTTCGCGCTGCCCTCGACCGTCATGTCTTCCGTCGTCCCGGGATTCGGTTTGTTCGAGATGCCCTATCTCGTCAAAGACCGCGAGCACATGAAGCGCATCGAAAAAGAGGTGGTGTGGCCCACGCTCGCACCGCTGGCGGAGAAGCAGGGTTACAAGATTCTTGCCGTCTGGGAAAACGGCTTCCGTCAGATCACCAACAACAAACATCCCATCAACACGCCTGCGGATCTGAAGGGCATCAAGTTGCGCGTTCCGAAAGGCAAGTGGCGCGTGAAGATGTTTCAGACCTACGGCGCCACACCTTCCGCGATGGGGCTGTCCGAAGTGTTCGCCGCGCTGCAGACCGGCACCATGGATGGACAGGAGAATCCGCTCACGCAGATTTACACCTCCAAGTTCCAGGAAGTGCAGAAATTTCTGTCGATGACCGATCACGTCTATACGCCGGCCTATCCGGTTGTCTCGGTGCAGAAATTTAAAACGCTGCCGCCCGACGTGCAGAAAATACTGGAGGACACCGCGAAGGAAGTGCAGCCCTTCGTGTACGAACAGGCCGCGAAAATGGACGGCGAACTACTCGGCAAGTTCAAGCAAGCAGGCGTACAGGTCAATCAGGCCGACAAGAAATCCTTTATCGATGCGAGCAAGCCGATTTACGAGGAGTTCGCCGAGGAGGTGAAGGGCGGCAAGGAGATGATCGACAAGTCGCTGCGCGCGGCATCGGCGAAGTAACCGAACGGCCCGCGTAAGCGGGCCGAGCGAATCCGACCTTTGGAGGAGGAGCGATGTCCTTAGCCGCACTGCGTAACTTATTCGAGCGAATCATTACCTTCATCGTCGTCGTGCTGATGATCATCCTGGCCGTTGAAGTCACGGTCGGCGTCATCTTTCGCACCATCAATCAGCCGCTCGCCTGGTATGACGAAGTGGCGGCTGTGCTGCTTGCGTGGCTGACGTATTACGGCGCCGTGCTGGCCGCGCTGAAGCGCGCGCATATCGCCTTCCCGGGCATCGTGAATGCGTTGCCGCCCATCTTGCGCGTGCCGGTAATGTTGTTCACCGAAGCCTGCGTCATCGGTTTTTTCGCGTTGATGACCTGGTATGGCTGGACGGTGCTCGGCATCCTCGGCGCGGAAACGCTAGTGACCGTCGATATCCCCGTCAAGGTCACGCAATCCGTGATTCCGATCGGCGGCATGCTTTTCATCATTGCCGAATTGTTGTGCCTGCCTGACATCCTGCGTAGTGCGCGTCGCGAGGACAGTCCCGTGCTCGCCATGGATGTAGCGAACGAGGTGTCGCACTAATGGGCCAGATCATTCTTCTCTTCGCCATCATCGGCCTGGTGCTGATCAACATGCCGATTGCGATTGCGCTTGGCGTGGCCGGGGCGGCCGCCATGGTATTGACCGGCGGCATGGATGCGCTGCTCAACCTGCCGCTGGTCATGTACAACGGCTCGACCAACTTTCCGCTGATCGCGAT
>DATCWO010000211.1:0-3410 GCA_036566325.1 Burkholderiales bacterium
CCCGATCGCGAATACGAAGAATGTCTGGCCAAGGCGCGCTTCGCCATCGATCTGCCGGTCGAATTCGAACTGATCGAAACGCTGCGCCTGGAACCGCAAGAGGAAGCACCTTATCCGCTGCTGTCCTGGCACCTCGAACGACTGCGCGACTCGGCTCGTCATTACGGTTTCGCTTACGACGAAACACATGTGCTCGAGGCGCTGAATAAAACCCGGCGCGATGCCGGCGCGCAGGCGCAACGCGTGCGGCTCACCCTGGCCAAGTCGGGCGCGATAACCGTTCGCTCTGTTCCCCTGCTCCCGCCCGCTGCCGAGATGCTCACCGTGGCGATCGCCGACGAGACGGTCGATTCACGCAATCCCTTTTTGCGCCATAAAACGACCGTGCGCGCACAGTACAACGACGCACTGAAGCGCATCGAGGCGCTGCCCAGTTGCTTCGACCTGCTGTTTTTCAACGAGCGCGGCGAATTGACCGAAGGCGCAAGAACCAACGTCTATGTCGTGCGCGACGGACGCTGGTACACACCGCCGCTGGAATGCGGCGTGCTGAACGGGGTCATGCGGCGTGCATTGATGGCAACGCACGAGCCGCGCATCGAAGAACGCACATTGCTGCGGGAAGATCTGGAATCGGCGGACGAATTGTATTTATCGAACGCCGCGCGCGGGCTGTTTCGGGTACGGCTCGCCGACGTGGACCTCTCGAACCGCAAAGAGACCGAGAGACAGGAAAAATAAAAGCCTGGAACACCAGGGTTTTCTCAGTAGCTTTCGCCCCCTTTGTGTTTCAGGCTTTGCTCGTCGCGCTCTGCTTTCGGCTGCCGGCGCTCCGCCGCGGCACTGCGATATTCCTCGCGCAACTGACTTGCCTCCCGAAATTCCGGACGGATCTGATCCGCCGCGGTGGGTGGCACATCGGCATGGCGCTGAATCAGCATCGGCGCGTCCGATTGCGGCGCTTGCGGCGTCACCCGATCCAGGCGCTGCAAACGATCACGTAAACGGCGCAAATCGTCCGCCGAACAATGTCCGTGGTAATAGCAGCCGTCGTAAGGGTATCCATAACGCGCCCGATCGAAGGCAATGCTATCGCCGTACATTCCGGCCTGCACCGGTAAGGTCGTACAGCCGAGCAGCACCGCGCTCCATACCAGACGCGCGCAGCGCCCTTCGTGCGACGCCTTCGGTGGCAGACAGGCGGCTTTCACCGCTCGCCTGCGCCCGAGCGCATCTCAAAAATCGTCGTCACGCTCGGCATCGATATCGGCAGACGTATCGACCGACTCGGCGTCGCGCACGAGGTGACACGCCAGCAATTGATCGGCAAGACTCGGCATGATGGGTACCCGCTCTCCGGCCTGCAAACGACGCGACAAGTGCAGAAAGCCGGTGCCGTTCGAGCGCATGGTGCTCATGGATTCCATTTTCGATCCCCTCCGTAGCGATTGGCTTACGTCACCCTGCAAAGCAGCACCCATGCCTGCCCATACGGCCATGGACAACGCGGTTGCGCCATGCGAGCAACAGCGCACATTTTGGAGACCGGAATGAACGGAATGTGAACTACGCGGCGGTTGCGCGAGGGCCGCGTACGTTCGAAAAGCGAGGCGTGTAACCGCGCGACGCGCACATCAGAAGGCAGCGCGGCGCGCAGCGTCCGTAAATGACAACAGCGCGCAGAAATGACAAGGGCCCCGCAGGGCCCTTGTCATGGGAGATAGCGCGACCGGTCAGCCATTGGCGCGCCGGCGGTATTCGCCGCTGCGGGTATCGATTTCGATCATGTCGCCTGTTTCGCAGAACAGCGGAACGGAGACTTCGAAGCCGGTCGTCAGCTTGGCCGGCTTCAACACCTTGCCCGAGGTATCGCCGCGCACGGCCGGTTCGGTGTAGATGATCTCGCGCACCAGAGATTGCGGGATGTCCACCGAAATCGCCTTGCCGTTATAGAACACCACCTCGCACGGCATGCCGTCTTCGAGGTAGCTGAGCGCATCGCCCATGTTGTCCTTCTCGACTTCGTACTGGTTGTACTCGCTGTCCATGAAAACATACATGGGATCGGCGAAATACGAATAAGTGACGTCCTTGCGTTCCAGCATGACCATGTCGAACTTCTCGTCCGCGCGGTAGACGTTCTCGCTACCGGCGCCGGTCAGCAGGTTCTTGAACTTCATTTTCACGACCGAGGCGTTGCGGCCGGATTTGCTGAACTCGGCCTTCTGCACCACCATCGGGTCGTTGCCGAGCATGATGACGTTGCCTACACGTAATTCCTGAGCGATTTTCATAGCTACCAAAGTCCTGCCCGACTGCACCGCCGGGGCGTTGATTCCGCCCATGGGCGGAGGTTGATTGCATATTGCCCGCGGGAATCCCGCAGGTTTCAAAAAGCCGCGTATTTTACTTGCCCTTGCGCGAATTTGACCAGCGCGGCCGCAAGCTCGGGTCCCCGTTCGCACATTTTTGTCCAGGTCCAAGCGTGGATTTGCGCCTCCCGGACATGCGCCCGCCACTGATTCCAGGCCTCGGCAACGTCGGGCGCACCGGGCATCCCGTTCCAGGCACCATGCAGCGCACGGGTCGCCGCGGCGGCCGCTTCCACCCGTTCCCCGGGAACCGAACAATAGCGATCGAGGAAGGCTGCCAGCTTGATGTGGTGAACGTGCTCGGCCTGAGGATAGATATGCCAGACCAGCGGACGGGCAGCCCACTGAGCACGGACGAAGGAATCCTCCCCGCGCACGAAATTGAGGTCGCAGGCCCACAGCAGGCGATCGTAGTCCGGCTGCTCGGTGAACGGCAGGATCTGCACCGCCAACGCGCCGCGCTCGAAACGATCGCCCGGCTGCGCCTCGACGGCGCCGAAAAGGCGAGCGATCTGCACCCCTGCCCGGCCCTCGGGAACCAGACAGGTCAGGGATTGCGAACCCCGCGACCAGGCGTCGAGCAGTCCGGGCAACGCGGCATTTTCATAGCAGAACAGCGAAACGCGCAGCTCATCGGGCCGCTTCGCCGGCACGCCGCGGTTCTCCCAGAAAGCGGTCAGCGCCTGTGGATCGCTCTGAAATGCTTCGCGTACTTCGATCAGTCCGCGCTCGCGCAACAGGCCACCAGTCAGCTCGTCGAAGCCGGGAAAAAAGAAGTGCTTGCGCAGCGGCAGACGCGGATGCGGCGAAGGCAGACCATGGCAGCCGTTCACCCAGTCTTCAGCGCTCAGATACTCGAGATTGATCCACACCGGCGCGGGACTTTTACGCGCCATGGCTGCGAGATATGTCTCCGGCAGCGCGCAACCGAAGGCCTCGATGACGACCTCCGCCGGTTCGACCTCGGCAAAAGGCACGGTCCACGCGCGCACTTCGACGCCTTCGCGCATTTGCACGGCGGCAGTCGTATCCGCATCG
>DATCWO010000074.1:0-2704 GCA_036566325.1 Burkholderiales bacterium
GCGTACAGGATTACGCAAGCAATTAGACCGCCGCTCCACATCAACGATCGAGAATTGCACGTGACTGCGACACTCGGTATCTCGTTGTTTCCTCGCGACGGCGAAGATCCCGACTCGCTGCTGCGCAACGCCGATTCCGCCATGCGCCGCACGAAGGAACAGGAACGTGGCGCTGTCCAGTTCTATACCGCGCAAATGACCAGCGAGGCGGTGGAGCGAATTGAAATCACCACTGCGCTACAGACGGCAGTAAGCCGCGGTGAACTGGCGGTCCACTACCAGCCACAGTTCGATATCCGCACACATCGCATCACCGGCGTGGAAGCGCTTCTGCGCTGGTTCAATCCGCAACGCGGCACGATTCCGCCCGATCGCTTTATTCCCCTGGCCGAGGAGAGCGGCACCATCCGATCGATCGGAGAGTGGGTGCTGACACAAGCTTGCGCGGATGCCATGAAGTGGCGCGACGCGGGTTTGGCCGTCCCACGCATCGGAATCAACATCTCAGCACGACAGCTCCAAAGCGGCATCGTCGGCGCAGTCGAAAATGCCCTGGCCAACTCGGGCCTGCACCCATCGGTGCTCGAACTGGAAGTCACGGAAAGCGGACTCATCACAGACGCAGACGAATCGATCGACACTCTGCGACGACTGAAAACGCTTGGCGTCTCCATCGCGATAGACGATTTCGGTACCGGTTATTCGAGCCTCAGCTATCTGTCTCGCTTTCCGCTTGATCGACTCAAGATCGATCGTTCCTTCGTGCAGCGAATGACTGCCGACGCAAACAACCGACAAATCGTGCAGGCGATCGTCTCGCTCGCTCGTACGCTCAATTTGGATGTCATTGCGGAAGGCGTCGAAACCGAAGAGCAACGAAAGATGCTGGCCGATGACTGCTGCAGCGAAGGGCAGGGTTATCTCGTATCACCGGCTATATCGGCCGACGAAATCGTGGCCTTCCTGTCCGCGAATAACGAGGGGCGCTGAAAAAATCGCCCGTAACGACCATGTTTACCGAACGTTCGGGCTGGCTGGCGTCCGTTTATTGCTGCGCAATGGCACCCGCCGTCACCGCGGCAGCAACCGCGCGCGGCGTGCGTGACGCCTCCAGTTCCGCAAGCCGTGTTTCGCGTAGCGGTTTGTCCTGCGCCGCGAGCGCCTGGACCGCTGCGTAGAACCGCGGCATGTCCCCGCCTTCGCGTTCAAGCAGCGCTTCGAATGCCGGGACGTGCCGGCTGTAAGCGGCGAAGGAGGCGAACTGCGCGTTGTTCACACCCTGCGCAAACCAGCGGTCGTAACCGGTGTAGCCGTTCCACGATTCCTTGAGCGCGACGTAATCGGTCTTCATGTTTTCAATGATGTGCTGCTTGCCTGCCCGCATTTCATCCTTGTTCACAGACGCGGCATACCAGACAGCCAGCTTGTCCCGGTAGCGCTGCACGAGCTCAATGAATGCCGTCCGCCGTTCGCGTCGCACGGCATACGCGTCTCGATCCATATCGCTGCCATGACGCTCCAACCAGCGACGCAGTCCTTCGCGCTCCACTGCGACCGCAAAGGATTCGTTGAACTGTGTATCGCCCTGTGCGAATGCAACCTGATGCGCGAGCTCGTGGAACATCAGTCGCGCGAGTTCGGCATCGGGATAACTGACGAATGTATTGAGGACGGGGTCATCAAACCAGCCCAGCGTCGAATAAGCGGGTACGCCGCCGACGAAAACGTCATAGCCGTCGCGCTTCAGGCGCGCAGCCTCGTGCTGCGCCTCGGCAAGATTGTAATAACCGCGATAGGAAACGCAGCCGACGAAGAGGAAGCAACTCTTGTGCGGCTGCAGCGAAAACTCCGGCGCGGCAAAAACGTTCCACACCACGAAGGGCCGTTCGACGTCCGCGTAGCTGCGGTAACTGCCGTTATCGGGTAGCGCCAGTTCCTTCACCGCGAAGCTGCGAATAACGCGCACCTGCTCCAGCTTCGTGCGCAAGGCATGCGATGTGTCGTCGGCCGCCAGCACTTCATCGATCGCGCGCGCGCGTTGCAGCACGTCGAAATGGCCGGATACCGCTTGCGCGTAGTACTGCATGCTGCTGCAACCAACCAACAACAAAGCGCCGACCGCGATGAAACGTTTCATCGTGTAAATCTTCCCGTACGCAGAAACTGCACCGTCTGTTCGGCGACCGGGCGCGCGAACAGCATCCCCGTATGGCTGACAGGCAGAACCACGTGGTCGGTCAGACCCGCGATGCGCGTTTCCTCAACGCACACGACGCCGTCATTCGGATACGGCAACGCCGTGAAGAAGCGGCCGAGTCCGATGCGGCGCGTGCCGGCGATGACGCCGATTTCCACTTGCCCGTCGCAGCGCAACGACGGAAAACTTTGCCACAATTTTTGGGTGGCGCCGACACAAAAACGGCCGAATGCGTGACGCATGAACTGGGACGCGCCGATCGAGCCGTTAATTGGCGCACCAAGCAACACCGCACGTCCGATGTCCAAGTCAGTGAGACGTGACAAGGCGCTCAATACGAGCACACCGCCCAGACTGTGCGCGACCAAATGGATGCGCATGGCGGGTCGTGCTCGGACAAACGCTGCGAGCGCGGCGACATTTTCTTCGAACGGGCGCAGCGCGGAGGAATAACCGAAGGCGACGACGGCGTATCCCGCGCGACGCAGTTGCCGCGCAAGATAGGAC
>DATCWO010000026.1:0-16551 GCA_036566325.1 Burkholderiales bacterium
CGGCGCCTTCGAGAACTCGATCGAACGACTGGTCGACCTCGCGGCGCTGATGCCCATCGTCGCGGGCATCGGCGGCAATTCCGGCAATCAGACCACCACTATGATCGTGCGCGCCTTTGCGCTTGGGCAGATTACGCGCCCGCAGGCGAAGAAACTGGTGAAAAAGGAAATGGGTGTCGCGCTGGTCAACGGACTGATCTGGGGCAGCGCGCTCGGTCTCATCGCCTTCTGGTTGTATGACAGCTACAAGCTTGGCTTGGTGATGACGGCCGCCATGACGCTCAATCTGTTGCTCGCCGCCACGATGGGCGTCGTCATTCCCGTCACCATGGCAAGGCTCGGTCGCGATCCGGCGCTCGGCTCGTCGGTCTTGATTACCGCCTGCACCGATTCGGGTGGCTTCTTCATTTTTCTCGGGCTTGCGACGCTGTTCCTCTTATAGTTCTATCCGCGCCTGCATCGCCGGACGCGGGACGTAATCCTGCATAGCTTCACGCCGCAGCCCCGTCAAAAATAAATTTGAATGCGGTTTTCCAACGGAAGGAGCGTTCGATGCTGAAAGAATTCCGGGAATTTGCGATCAAGGGCAACGTCATGGATCTCGCCGTCGGCGTGATCATCGGCGCGGCGTTCGGCAAGATTGTCGACTCGGTGGTGAACGATCTGGTCATGCCGATCGTCGGTCGCTTCACCGGTGGACTCGACTTCTCCAACTATTTCATCGCGCTGAAGGAAATCCCGCCCGGGGTGCCGAACAATCTGGCGGCGCTAAAAGCGGCGGGCGTGCCGGTTTTCGCCTACGGCACTTTCATTACCGTCGCGCTTAACTTCCTGATCCTCGCTTTCATCATCTTTTTGATGGTTAAGTGGATCAATAAGCTGAAGCGCGAAGCGCCCGCCGCGGAAGTAGCGCCGCTGGCGCCGCCCGAAGAAGTGATGCTGCTGCGCCAAATTCGCGACGAACTGAAGCGCGCGACTTGAGGTTTGTTCAGATTTGGCGGAAGGCTTCATCGGCCGCCGCCAAAGTCGCTTCGATTTCCAGGGCGCCGTGCGCGGCTGAAACGAAGCCTGCTTCGTAAGCGGACGGCGCCAGATAGATGCCGCGCTCCAGCATGGCGTGAAAGAAGCGGTTGAACGCTTCCTTGTCCGATTGCATGACTTCAGCGTATGAGGTCGGCGGCGTGGCGCGAAAATAAATGCCGAACATGCTCCCCACGCTGGCGGCGCTGAATGTAACGCCCAGCTTGGCTGCGACCGCTTGCAGTCCGTCGACCAGCTTGCGCGTCGTTGCGGCGAGCGCTTCGTGAAAGCCGGGCGCGAGCACACGCTGCAATGTCGTGAGTCCGGCGATCACTGCGACGGGGTTACCTGACAGCGTACCGGCCTGATAGACCGGCCCCAGTGGCGCGATCGACTGCATGATTTCGCGCCGTCCGCCGAAGGCGCCGACCGGCATGCCGCCGCCGATGACCTTGCCGAGCGTGACGAGATCGGCATCGACGCCGTACAGGCCTTGCGCGCCGCGCGGATGCACACGGAAACCACACATCACTTCGTCGAAAATCAGCACCGCGCCGTGTTGCGTACAGAGCGTGCGCAGGGTCTGCAAAAACGCCTGCGTTGCCGGCACGAGATTCATGTTGCCGGCCACTGGTTCGACGATTACCGCGGCGATTTCACCACCGTATTGCTTGAATGCCTCTTCCAACTGGGCGCAATCGTTGTACGACAGCACCGTGGTGTAACCCGCGACTTCAGGTGGAATGCCGCTGGAGCTGGGCTGACCCAGCGTCAGCAAGCCGGAGCCGGCTTTGACCAGCAGCGAATCGGCGTGGCCGTGATAACAACCTTCGAACTTGATGATGCGATGCCGGCCGGTGTAACCGCGCGCCAGGCGCAGCGCGCTCATGGTCGCTTCCGTGCCCGAACTCACCAGTCGCACGAGATCCATGTTCGGCACACTGCGACACAGCAACTCGGCAATCTCGGCTTCGAGTTCGGTCGGTGCGCCGAACGACAAGCCGTCGCGCGCCTTGGCGCAGACAGCCTCCACCACTTCCGGATGGGCGTGGCCGAGAATCAGTGGCCCCCATGAGCCGACGTAGTCGATGTAACGCTTGCCGTCGGCATCCCAGAAGTAGGCACCCTCGCCGCGCGCGAAAAATATCGGCGTGCCGCCCACGGCGCGAAAAGCGCGCACCGGAGAATTCACGCCGCCGGGGATGACCTGCTGCGCGCGGGCAAAAAGTTCTTCGTTACGAGTCATTGGGAAAACAATCTATTGAAGTCGCGCGCGCGCTGGGTGACGTCGGGCGCATTGAACAGTGCGCTGATGACGGCGGCCGCATGCGCGCCGGCGCGGATGAGGGGAGGCGTGTTGTCGAGCGTGATACCGCCGATGGCGACTGCAGGCAGCCCGACCGACGCGGCGGCCTGGCCGAACAGTTCAAGCGGTGCGCGGATCGCGCCCGGTTTGGTGGACGAGATGTACATGGCGCCGAATGCGACATGGTCGGCGCCGAGGTCGCGCGCTTCGATGGCGAGTTCGAGGCGGTTGTAACAGGAGGCGCCGAGCAGTTTGTCCGGTCCCAGACGGCTGCGCGCGGCAGCCAGATCGCCGTCTTCGCCGCCCAGATGCAAGCCGTCGGCGTCGATGGCGAGGGCAATTTCCAGATCGTCATTGACGATCAATGGCACGCCCGCAGCACGGCAGATGCGTTGCAAAGCGAGTGCTTGCTCGTGCCGCAGCTTAGTAGCGGCGGCCTTATTGCGATACTGCACAATGGCGGCGCCGCCATTCAGCGCGGCCTGCACCAGTGCTAACAGACGCTCGGTATCCGGCTCGTCGGGGGTAATGGCGTAAAGGCCGCGCGGCAGCATGGTCACGCCTCGTCCTCCTGATCTGCGATCGCGCTGTCGCCTGGTTCGCGTGCCCAGAAAAAGCGATCGGGAATGTATTGCCCCATGCCGGGGCGGAAAGCGGCGGCCAGTGTTTGCCACGTGTATTCCTGTGCTTCGCGTACGGCTTCGGGCAGGTCTA
This sequence comes from Burkholderiales bacterium, assembly GCA_036566325.1. Classification (GTDB taxonomy): domain Bacteria; phylum Pseudomonadota; class Gammaproteobacteria; order Burkholderiales; family SG8-39; genus ZC4RG42. Next base: position 3,041 of record DATCWO010000026.1, read on the forward strand.
GCCCGTTGGCGAGCGCCGCGGCAATCGCCGAAGCCAGCGTGCAGCCGGAGCCGTGATAGCTACCGGGCAGGCGATCCCATTGATCGGTGCGCACTACGCCGCTTGCCTCGTACAGGGTGTTGGTCACCTGCGGCGTGTTTTCATGCGTGCCGGTAATGAGGACATAGCTCGCGCCCAGATCGAGCAGCCGTTCGGCGCATTCATCCAGTTCCGGTTCATCGTCACCATCTTCGTCTTCAATGGCCAGGCGTCGCGCTTCGACACTGTTGGGCGTCAGGATGGTCGTATGCGGGATAAGCAATTCGCGGATGGCGTCGATCAGATCTTCGCTCGCCAGTTCATCGCCGCGGCCCGATGCGAGAACCGGATCGAGAACGACCGGCACGTCCGGATAATCGGCCAGCACTTCGGCGATCACCGCGGCGTTTTCGACGCTGCCGACCATGCCGATCTTGAAGGCCGACACCGCCATATCTTCGAGGATCATGCGGGCCTGATCATTCACCCACTCCGAATCGATCGCCTGCACGTCTTCCACGCCGGCCGTGTCCTGCACCGTAATGGCGGTCAGCACGGAAAGCGCATGACAGCCCATGGAAGACAGGGTGAGTAGGTCGGCCTGGATCCCCGCGCCGCCACTGGGGTCGCTCGCGGCGAAGGTCAGCACAATGGGTGGCAGGGGAGCGGACATGGGTTCCTAAGGGGAGAAGCGGCGCGGTTGCACCGGTGCTGCAAGGTCGTGAGCGTCCACATCGACGCGAGCACGCGGTAAGATCGACGCATTTTAGCGAGTTTTGACACGTAATGACTGAAACAGCCCAAACCTACAAGACATGGATGTGCCTGATCTGCGGATGGATCTACGACGAAGAAACCGGACTCCCCGAAGAAGGCATTGCGCCCGGTACGCGCTGGGAAGATGTGCCGCTGAACTGGACCTGCCCGGAATGCGGGGCGCGCAAGGATGACTTCGAAATGGTCGAGGTCTGAGGCGCAACGCCTCGGCACGACCACGATGATCGATACCCCGTCCGTTCAACCGTACCGCACCTGGATGTGCCAAGTCTGCGGCTGGCTTTATGAAGAGGCCGCAGGTTTGCCCGAGGCCGGCATCGCGCCCGGCACACGCTGGGAAGATGTGCCGGCGGATTTCACCTGCCCCGAATGCGGGGCGTCCAAGGCAGACTTCGAAGTCATCGATATCTGATCGTTGCGCGTTGCCACCGCGGCAGGCCGCATGACATTCGACGCTTGCGCAAACCGGCAGACTTCTTACTGTACGCGCGCATGACTTGCGTGTTTCGCCCGCACGTTGATGCGGCGACCTCCAACGTTTCTTGATCACAACGCAGCGCATGGGTTGTCGATTGCGCTCGCCCGGACAAACCGGACCAAGCGCGCTTCCGTGCGCCCTGCGCTCCGTCAACCACTTTCGACGCCGCTCTATGTGATGAAGGGATGGGGTGTTCGCGCCCACACGGCGCATTGCGCCTTGATACCTCAGAAACTGCGTTAAAAAGTTGGCCGAACGTGCGAATTTCCAATAGCCCCGCTGCTCAGGCTCGTGCTTATATGTTCGAACAAGCCCCCAGCCGACCGGCTGCCATCGGGCGCACAAGAGGAAAGTAGAACAAGGTGAGCGAAACGGTGAGTCTTTCCGGCATCAAGGTCATGGTGATCGACGATAGCAATACTATTCGTCGCAGCGCGGAGATCTTTCTGGCTCAGGCCGGCTGTCAGGTCATTCTGGCCGAAGATGGCTTCGATGCGCTATCCAAGATAACCGACCACCAGCCCGACCTGATCTTTTGCGACATCATGATGCCGCGGCTCGACGGTTATCAGACCTGTGCCCTGATCAAGAAGAACGCGCGCTTTTCCGCCACGCCGGTCATCATGCTTTCATCCAAGGACGGACTGTTCGATCGCGCACGCGGCCGCATGGTCGGTTCGGATGAATACCTGACCAAACCTTTTACCAAAGACAGTTTGCTTAAAACGGTCGGCGCGCACGCGACGGCCCGTGTTTGATGAGGACCCACCATGGCAATACATAAAATTCTCGTCGTTGACGACTCCCCCACCGATCGCCAGTTCCTGCTGGAGACGCTGGCCAAGCAGGGCTATCAGGTCGTGACCGCGGAAAGCGGGCAGGAAGCGATCGCCAAAGCCAAGAGCGAAGGGCCGGACCTCATCTTGATGGATGTGGTGATGCCCGGCCTCAACGGCTATCAGGCCACGCGCAGCATTACGCGTGACGATGCGACCAAGGATATTCCGGTGATCATGTGCACCAGCAAGGGTGCCGAGACCGACAAGATCTGGGGCATGCGTCAGGGCGCGATCGATTACCTGGTCAAGCCCATCGATCCGACGCAATTGCTGGCGAAAATCGCCGGCATTCACAACGCGGCCTGAGCGCAGCCGTCATGGCGCGCAAGGTCAGCCTACGCGAGTTTCAGCAAGCCCTCGTTCGTCGCCTGAATGAGGCGCAGGCAAGCGAAGCCGTGAGCGCTCGCCTGGGCGTACAGGTCGGCAGCGAACTGTGGCTGATCCGACTGGAGGAAGCGGGCGAGGTCATCCCCCCGCCCGCCATTGCGCCGGTACCGCTGACGCGGGCATGGTTTCGTGGATTGACCAACATCCGCGGCAATCTTTATACGGTTGTCGACTTCGCCGCCTTTCACGGCGGCGAATCGACGCCGCAAACGACCGATACCCGCCTGCTGCTGGTGGGTGAGCGATATGGAATCAACACGGCTTTGCTGGTCCATCGCATGTTGGGACTGAAGCACGTGCAGCAGCTTGAAGTGCAGGCGGGAGGCGGAGAGCGTCCGTGGGAGGCGGCACGGTACGTCGATCAAGAGGGCAAATTGTGGCGCGAGCTCGAAATGAGCGCGCTGGTTTACCACAACGATTTCTTACAGTCGGCCGCGTAACGGCCGCTTTACCACAGGGCAGCAGGGGGGCATATGGCAATCAATTGGAGTGCGCTGAACTTCGGCTTTGGCAAAAGCCGGACCACACCTGAAGGGTCGTCCATCGGCTCACACACCATCGCTGATGCGTTTGGCTCCACGGCGAACAAGCCACTCCCTCTGATCGGTCGCCGGAGCTTCCGCTCCCAGATGCAGGCGCTTGGCATCGTGCTGACCGGTCTGGTTGTGCTCATTGTTGCGCTCGGTTGGTATTCGATTCGCGCGGCGACGCAGGGCACGGCCTACGTGTCCACCGCCGGCCAGATGCGGACCCTGTCGCAACGGATTTCGAACGAAGCGCAGCAAGGCTTGCAAGGTAACGCCGAAGCGTTTCCACGTCTGAAAGCAAGCCGCGATGAATTCGGCACGTTGCTCACAACACTGACCAATGGCGGGCTCGCGGCAGATACCGAGGTGCCTGCCGTTCCGGTTGGCGTGCGTCCGGCGCTCGATAAAGTCGCAAGCCTGTGGAAGACCAGCGATAAGAACACCGGCCTGATGTTGCAGCAGCAGAAAAACCTGGTGCAGCTTGGAACTGCCGTGCGTGCCATCAACAACAATAACGCGACCCTGCTGGACCTGGCCGAACAAGTGGCTGCAGCCAAGGTCGGTGGCCAGTCCTCGGCGCAGGAGACTTCCGCTTCCGGTCAGTTGGTCATGCTGACGCAGCGGATGGCGAAAAATGCCAACGCATTGCTCGCCGCGAACGAGATCGATCCCGAGGTCACCTTTCTGCTGGGCAAGGATTCGAACACCTTCCGCGAGATTCTCGCCGGCCTGAGGAACGGTAGCGACACGCTGCGCCTGCCCCCCACGCGCGATGCGGAGACGCTGGCGCGTCTGACGGAACTGGAAAAGGCATTCGGCGAATATCGCGAGTCCGTCAGCACGATCATGGGCACCCTGCTCACCCTGGTGGATGCCAAGCGAGCCGGCCGTCAGGTGGTGCTCGATTCGGACAATCTGCTGAAGGCGACGGAAGAATTGGAACAAAGTTTCCAGAGCAACCTCGGTAGTCGTGTCTACATCTTCACCGCACTAGCCGTGGCCGGCCTGCTCGTCATCGGCGTGGTATTGCTGATGATCAAGGCCTATCGCGACGACAACGAACGCCGTACCGCAGCCCAGGTGCAGTTGCGTGAAAGCGCGGAACACTTGCGCGGCGAGGCCGAAGAACACAACAAGGCCAACCAGGAAGCGATTCTGCGGCTGATGAACGAGATGGGCAGCCTCGCGGACGGTGACCTGACCGTGCAGGCTACGGTGACCGAGGACATCACCGGCGCGATTGCCGACTCGGTGAACTACACCATTGAAGAACTGCGCGTGCTGGTCGGCCGAATCAATAGCACGGCGGCACAGGTGACGAGCGCAACGGAATCCGCCGCGCAAACCTCCGCCCGCCTGCTGCAGGCAGCGGAACGGCAGTCGAAGGAAATTCAGGAGGCTGGTTCGTCGGTGCTGGAAATGGCGCGCGCGATTAACGACGTGTCCGCCAGCGCCTCGCAGTCGGTGAACGTTGCGCGCCAGTCGCTGGCCGCGGCGCAAAAAGGCCAGGAGGCGGTGCAGAACTCCATCGCCGGCATGAACGACATTCGCGACCAGATTCAGGAAACGGCGAAACGGATCAAGCGCCTGGGCGAATCGTCGCAGGAGATCGGCGAAATCGTTGAACTGATTTCCGACATTACCGAACAGACCAACGTGCTGGCATTGAACGCGGCGATTCAGGCGGCGTCGGCCGGTGAAGCCGGTCGCGGCTTCACGGTGGTTGCGGAAGAAGTGCAGCGCTTGGCGGAACGTTCCGCCGAAGCGACGAAGCAGATCGGCGCGATCGTGAAAACCATTCAGACCGACACGCAGGATGCGGTGTCCGCCATGGAGAAAAGCACGCAGGGTGTGGTTGACGGGGCGAAGCTGTCCGACGCCGCCGGCCAGGCGCTGGGCGAGATCGGCGACGTGTCGCAGCGGCTGGCTTCGCTGATTGAAGACATTTCCGTGACCACGCATACGCAGGCGCAGGCGGCCGGTAACGTCGCCTCGACCATGGAAGACATTCTGGCGGTGACCAAGCAGACAACGGAAGGCACCAAGCAGACCGCCGTCTCGGTTGGCCAGCTTGCCAGGCTGGCGCAGGAACTGAAGGGTTCGGTCGCCAACTTCAAGATTTGATCCGCGCCAAGAGCGTGATGCTGGGCCAAAGAACGATGCGGACGCGGTTTTCTTCGCAGCGTTCGGGCAGCGGCAAGGCGAACAGTGGATCCGATCGCAGTCGGGTCCTCGTTTCTGGGGGCATGCAGCAATGGAAAGCGACACCGTCGTTCTTCGTACATGCTCCCACGTGCATGAACTAGATAAGGTGTTGCAGGCATGAACAAGCCGAGCGACTTTGATGTCGGCCCGCTGACCTGGGTCAAGGGCGAGATCGATCAAGCGTTGGACCGTTCCCTGACGGCGCTCAAGACCTATGCCGCGAGTCCGGGTGAGCCCACTCAGCTCAAGTTTTGCCGCACCCATTTTCACCAGGCGCACGGTGCGTTGCAGATTGTCGGGCTGGATGGCGTCACGCGACTGTCCGAGGAAGTCGAAAGCCTGCTCGCTGGTCTGGGTGAGGATGGCGCTGCACCAAGCGACGAAGCGGTGGCTGCCGCGGAACAGGCCTACCAGTCCATTCGCGCTTATCTGGAAGAGCTGCTGACCGGTGAGCCGAATCAGCCGCTCAAACTGTACGAGGTGTATCAGGCCGTTTCCGCGGTGCGCGGTCGCGAAGCCGATCCCATTGATCTTTACTACCCTGATCTGTCTCGCCGTCCGCCGCGGCGCGAACAGCCGGCCGTCGCGGTGTCGGCGCAGGAAGCGCCGAATTTCTACCGGCGACAGCGCACCCGTTATCAGCGTGGTCTGTTGCAGTGGATTCAAAAGGACGAAGCCGGCATTGAGGCGATGCGTGTCGCCGTTGCGGCGGTCGAAGCCGTGCAGACCTCGCCGGCGCAGCGCGCATTCTGGTGGGTGGCGCTCGGTTTCTTTGATGCGCTGGCCGCGCACGGTTTGCCCGCGCAACCGACGGTGCATCGATTGTGCAATCGGATCGAACAGCAGTTGAAACGTCTGGTGGAAGGCTCCACCACGGTGGCGGAGCGGCTGATGCGTGAGGCGCTGTTCGCCGTCGCGCGCGCCCAACCGGTCAGCGAGCATGTCAGGCAAGTTCAGGAAATCTATGCACTGGCGTCCACGCTGCCCGATACCCTCGGCGTACGTTCGCAGCTGGTGGTGCAGCATCCGGCGCTGCGTGCGCTGCGCGATGCGCTGACCGCCGCGAAAACGGCTTGGAACAAATGCGCCTCGGGTCATCGCCCGAGTCTCACGACTTTCGGCGATCAGGCCGCGTTCATCCTGGCGCGCGCCGAAGAGCTGGATCATCCCGCGCTGAGCGCGCTCGGCGCGGCGCTCGGCAGCACAGCGCAGTGGTTGATCGGCCAGCCCGATCGCATCGATGACATTGTCGCGATGGAAGTCGCGACTGCGTTGCTGCTGGTCGAAAACGGCGTCGAGAATCATGCCAAGTTGGGCAGCGAATTCAGCGATCAGGCCGCGTTGATGTGCGACCGGCTGCAAGCCTGTGTGGAGGGCAATGTCCTTGGCGCCGCGGCGCCGGTGCCGGTCCTCGACGAAATGTCGCGTCGCGCGCAAGAGCGTTTGCTGATGAGCCAGGTCGTGGCCGAAATCCAGGCTTCGCTGCGCACCATTGAACAGGCACTGGACGAATTCTTCCGTGATTCGACCAAGCGAGCGGCATTGTCCGATCTGTCGCGCCCGGTGCGTCAGGTACTCGGTGCGTTCACCATGTTGAGCGAAGACGAAGCCGCCGCGGTGCTGTCCGGCTGCTTCGTCGATATCCAGCGTTTTGCGCAGCCCGGTTACGAACCCTCGCATGCCGATTTCGAGCGCGTCGCGGGCGCATTGTCCGGCCTCGGTTTTTATGTCGAGGCGCTGCAGCATGGCAAGGCGGATCTGGACGCCTTCATGAATCCCATCGGTGCGGCCACGAACGACACGGCGCAGCATGAAGAGCCGAGCGAAGACTCGGTTGAAGACGAAATCAACGCGGCCAAGGGCGCGCTGGAGAGGCAGTTCGATGCCTGGCGTCAGCGTCCGGAAGACAGACAGCTCAAGGCGGCGCTGCAGGCGCAACTCACGGCCATACACAAGGATGCCAATCTGGTTGCCGACGCGGCGCTCGAACGCCGTGTCGGGGAAATGCTGGCGTTGCTGGCGGAGGCACATGCGCAGCCGTTCGATGCCGAAATCTCGCAGGTGATGCAGAACATCGCACCTGCGACAGCGGTTGCGCAACCTTCTCCCGAAGCCGCCAAACTTCTTTCAGCGAGCGACGAAATCGTCGATGCCGAACTGCTGGCGGTCTATCTGGAAGAGGCCGGCGAAGTGCTGAATACCATCGCCGAACATTTGGACTTGGCGCGCGAGCAGCCGCAGAACATGGATGTGCTGCGCACCATTCGTCGCGGCTATCACACTCTCAAGGGAAGCGGCCGCATGGTCGGCCTGACGCGCCTGAGTGAAGGCGCATGGGCGATCGAACAGGTCATGAACCGCTGGCTCGAAGACGAGCATTCGGCAACGCCGGATCTGTTGACGCTGATCGAGGCCGGGCGCGAATTTTTTGCCGGTGCAGTCGAGATATTGAAGGAAGGTGGCGCCAGCCCGGACGAAAGCGGCCTGGTCGCTATGGCGCAGCACGTCAAGCAGGGGCGCCCGCTCGCCGAGTTCACCGCGCTTGCGCAATCGGCCGCCGTGCCGCCGGTATCGTTTGAACCGTTCGGTTTGCCGCGAGAGGAGTTGGAGACGGGCAACGAGACGGAAAAATTTTCACTCGACTTTACCCAGCCGATCGAGCCGCTGCCGCCCGGGTTCCTGTTGCCACCGGTCGAGAGCGCGCACCAAGCATCCACCGCCGACTACAGCGAGAATATCCTGATTGGCGACGTGGAACTGTCGCCCTCGCTGTTCACGATTTTCATTACCGAAGCGCAGGAACTGCTGGCCGCTTTGCGCAAGGCGCACGCTTCGCCGCTGCCCGGCGCGTTCGACGACGATTTCAGGCGTTCGCTGCACACCCTGACCGGGATTGCCGGAACGGCGAAGTTCGATGCCATTCGCAATGTCAGCGAGGCGCTTGAGGAATTGCTGGCGCGGCTGTCGCAAGCAGCGCCCGACCCGGAAGCGCGCGCGGCAATCGGCGCCGGCCTTGACGCGCTTGAAGCCATGGTGCGTGCGGCCGCCGATATGCGTCTACCCGAGGCCGTGCCGGACCTGCTTGCCCGTCTGAACATGATCGCGACGGAAGCGCCCGGTGCGGTGGCGGAAAGCTTCGATGCGACGGCTTCGCTCGACACCATTGCGCTGTCGCTCGACGAGAGCGCACCGATCGAGCTCGATTTCTCCGCGATGGTCCCCACGCCGCCTGCCGCGGAAACGGCGTCGGCTGCACAGAACGTCGTGAATTTTCCGCGCTACGCGGCCGATGCCGAGCCCGCAGCGCCGTTGGACGCCGTTGAGGACGATGCGCTGGAAGACGCGCATGCGGGTATCCGGGACGATCTCGATCCACAGCTGCTGCCGATCTTTCTCGAAGAAGCGCAAGAACTGGTGCCGTCGATCGGGAGCGGATTGCGCGAGTGGCGCGACAATCCCGGCAACGTTGCGGCGGGTCACAGCTTGCAGCGCGTGCTCCACACCCTGAAGGGTTCGGCGCGCATGGCCGGCGCCATGGCGATCGGCGAATTGACGCACGCCATGGAGACGCGCGTCGAAAACGCCGTCGCGCTCAGAACGCTGCCTCTCACGCTGTTCGACGAGTTGGAAAATGCTTATGACCGAGTGAGCGCGCTGTACGAACAGCTGCTCAATCCGGACGCGGCGCCCGCGCCTGAAGATTCGTCGCCGCTGGGCGAAACGCTCGAGGATTCGACGTCCGCTGCGCCCGCGATGGACCTGTCGGCGACGGCGTTCGCCGCACCGGTCATCGCGCCGGAAGAGGCGGAAGTCGTTGCGCAACAGCGCGCGCTGTTGCGCGTGCGCGCCGACGTGATCGACCGCCTGGTCAACGAGGCCGGCGAAGTCAGTATTTCGCGCAGTCGCATCGAAGGCGAAATGCGCAACCTGAAAGGCGCAGTGCACGATCTGACAGAAAACGTCAGCCGGCTGCGCGCGCAATTGCGCGAAATCGAAATTCAGGCCGAATCGCAGATGCAGTCGAAGATGTCGCTGGCGCAGGAACAGCACGCGCAATTCGACCCGCTCGAATTCGACCGCTTCACCCGCTTCCAGGAACTCACGCGAATGATGGCCGAGAGCGTCAACGACGTCTCGACCGTGCATAACAACCTGCTCAAGTCACTCGACGAATCCGATGCGGCGCTGTCTGCACAAGGGCGCCTGACGCGCGAATTGCAGGGCAACCTGATGCGCATACGCATGGTGCCGTTCGCGAGCGTGAGCGAACGGCTCTATCGCGTGGTGCGACAGGCGGCCAAGGACAGCGGCAAGCGCGCCGTGCTCGATGTGCGCGGCAGCCAGGTCGAACTGGATCGCTCGGTACTGGAACGCATTACCGCGCCGTTCGAACACATGCTGCGCAACTGCGTCGCGCACGGCATCGAAGCGCAGGCGGTGCGCGTCGAACGCGGCAAAGCGCAGACCGGCGAGATCAGGATCGAAGTGCGTCAGGAAGGCAACGAAGTCATGCTGACCATCTCCGACGACGGCGGCGGCCTGGACTTCGATCGCATTCGCGCCAAGGCCGAAAGCCTCGGCTTGATCCCGCCGGACGTCGAGATTGGCCACGACGAAATCGCCAAGTTCATTTTCCATCCCGGTTTCTCCACCGCCGACGAGGTGACACAACTGTCCGGCCGCGGCATCGGCATGGATGTGGTGCAAAGCGAAATCGCCGCACTGGGCGGTCGCGTGGATACGCAGTCCGTACCGGGCAAAGGCACCAGTTTCACCGTCTTCCTGCCGCTGACGACGGCGGTGACGCAAGCCGTACTGGTGCGCGCGGCGGGCTATACCTATGCCATTCCGTCGGTGATGGTGGAGCAGATTCGTCAATTCAAGGTCGACGAACTGCAACGCTGCCACGAGGCGGGCGAGGTGCGTTGGCAGGACCGCGGCTTCCCCCTGCGTTATCTGCCGCGCTTGCTCGGAAACGCGGTACAGCAGCCGGAGAAACAGCGCATCACCCCGGTGATGCTGGCTCGTAGCGGGCCCAGTCTGGCGGCCGTGCAGGTCGACGAAGTGATCGGCAACCAGGAAATTGTGGTCAAGAACACCGGGCCCCTGCTCGCCCGCGTCATCGGCATTACCGGCGCGACGGTGCTGGGTACTGGCGAAATCGTGCTGATTCTCAACCCGGTGGTGCTGTCGCAGCAGGAGCGCCAGGTCGAGACGCAGACGCATATCCCGGCGCCCGTAGCCGAAGTCGATGCGCCGAGCGCGCTGACCGTCATGATCGTCGACGACTCGCTCACGGTACGCAAGATTACCGGCCGCCTGTTGTCGCGCGAAGGCTATCAGGTGCTGACTGCCAAGGACGGGGTCGATGCAATGGAGCAATTGCAGGAGGCGCGACCCGACGTCATGCTGGTGGATATCGAAATGCCGCGTATGGACGGCTTCGACCTGACGCGCAATATCCGCAACGACGCCAAGCTGAAGCACATCCCGATCATCATGATCACGTCGCGCACCGCGGAGAAACACCGCAACTATGCGGCACAGATCGGCGTGAACGTCTATCTCGGCAAGCCGTTCCAGGAAGACCAACTGCTCGAGCACATCTCGGCCTTCGTCAAGCGTCCCGCGCTGGTTTGAAACCCATGGGAAGGCTCGCCGCGGCGCACCTTCCCGAGTCGGCCTGACGCGGTTTTGCGCGATGCGGGCGCGCACAGACGCCGTTGATCGGCGGATTGTCACAATGTGTGAAGGCGGTGTCGCCAGATTCGGCGCGATCCCGCGCGGAAAATCCGGTTATGAACAGGTCGCGCGGCAGCCGACTCCGCGGGTAGAATGCGGTCGTGGCCAGCGTCAACCTCACCAATCATTTCCTTATTGCCATGCCGAACATGGTCGATCCTTATTTTGCCCGGTCGCTGACGCTGGTCTGCGAGCATAGCGACCAGGGTGCGTTGGGCGTGGTGATCAACCGACCCATCGACATGAGCCTGCAAACCCTGTTCGAGCGTCTCAGCCTCGAACTCGAACCGCGCGATCTGCACGAAATGCCCGTCTATTTCGGCGGTCCGGTGCAGACCGATCGCGGTTTCGTGCTGCACACGCCGGTTGGGCCGTGGAGTTCCACGCTTTCGGTCAGCTCGCAGGTCGGCATGACCACATCGCGCGACATCCTCGAAGCGGTCGGCGGCGGCAGCGGTCCGCAGCGCCTCATGGTCACGCTCGGCTATTCCGGCTGGGCGGCAGGCCAACTCGAACACGAGATCAAGCAGAACGCGTGGCTGACCGTGCCGGCTGCCGATCAAATCATTTTCGATCTGCCGGCCGAAGAGCGATTGCCCGCAGCGATGCAATTGCTTGGTGTGTCGTACGCCAGTCTGTCGGACGAGGCCGGGCATGCATGAGCGGTCCGGCACGTCGATGAGCGATCTACCCGTTTCACCCCCACCTTCCTCTTCCGTCGCCGGTACGGTGCTGGCTTTCGATTTCGGCCTGCGTCACCTTGGCGTGGCAGTCGGCGAGGCGAGTCTGGGTTTTGCGCATCCATTGACCAGTATCGACGCGGAAGCGAACGACATTCGCTTTGCCGAAATCGCCAAACTGGTTGCGCAATGGCAGCCGACCTTGCTTGTGCTGGGCCTGCCGCTGAACATGGACGGCAGCGAACACGAGTTCACGCGCCGCGCGCGTCGCTTCGGACGCCAGCTTGAAGGCCGCTTTGGCGTATCGGTTGCCTTTGTCGATGAACGGCTCACCTCGGTGGAGGCCGAATCGCAACTGCGCGATATCGGTCACGGCGGGCGCGCGCATAAATCCCTGTCGCATACCATTGCGGCGCAAATCATTTTGCAGAACTATTTCGATGACTATCTCGCTGCCTGACGCAGAGGCGCTTTATGCCGAGCTCCTTGCTCAACTCCGAACGAGTATCAAACCCGATACCGGATTGGTGGGAATTTATACGGGGGGCGTCTGGCTGGCCGAACGCCTGCATGCCGATCTGGATTTGCAGGTGCCGCTTGGTGCGATCGATATCTCTTTCTATCGCGACGATTTTCACCAAGCGGGGCTGAAGCAGGGCATCAAGCGTTCGCATATTCCGTTCGATGTCGCGGATCGTCATATCCTGCTGGTCGACGATGTGCTCTACACCGGCCGCACGGTGCGCGGCGCGATGAATGAATTGTTCGATTACGGGCGCCCGGCGAGTATCGGCCTGGTCGTGCTGGCCGATCGCGGCGGTCGCGAGCTGCCGATCTGTGCCGAGTATGTGCCCACCAGCATCGAAGTGCCGGCGGGGTCGATGCTGGTACTGGATCGCGACGCGGCCGGAAAATTCTCCTTGCGCCTGGACGATGGCCGTCAGGATTAAGGCCTTGCAATACTGCGTGCCGTCGGCGCTGCGCCGGACGGTTCTTATCGATACTTTTGCTTCGACGCACCGCGTTGCGATCGAGGCTCAATCATGATTCCGATGCGTAATCCGCAACTCAACGAAAAGGGCGAGCTGCAACATCTGCTCACCACCGAGGGCCTGCCGCGCGCAGTCCTGGTTCATATTCTCGACACCGCAGCTTCTTTCGTCGGCGTTACCGAACGCGACGTGAAGAAGGTGCCTTTGCTGCGCGGTCAGTCAATCTTCAATCTGTTTTTCGAGAACTCGACGCGCACGCGAACGACATTCGAAATCGCCGCAAAGCGACTGTCGGCCGATGTCATCAACCTCAACATCAATACCTCGTCCACTTCCAAGGGCGAGTCGCTGCTCGACACGATCGACAACCTCACCGCCATGCATGCCGACATGTTCGTCGTCCGACATGCGCAAAGCGGCGCTGCGCACCTGATTGCCCAGCACGTCGCGTCGCACCTGCATGTCATCAATGCGGGCGACGGACGGCATGCGCACCCCACTCAGAGTCTGCTCGACGCCTACACCATCCGGCATTACAAGAAGGATTTCACCGGCCTGTCGGTGGTGATCGTCGGGGATGTGCTGCACTCGCGCGTTGCACGTTCGTTGATTCATGCGCTCACCACGCTGGGCACGCCGGATTTGCGCGTTATTGGCCCGAAGACCTTGTTGCCGACGGGTGTGGAGCATCTCGGCGTGCGCGTTTTTCACGACATGAACGAAGGGCTGCGCGACGCGGACGTGATCGTGATGTTGCGGCTGCAGAATGAACGCATGCGCGGCCCCTTGCTGCCGAGCGCGCAGGAGTATTTCAAGTCGTACGGCCTGACCCCGGAAAAACTCGCGCTGGCCAAGCCGGATGCCAT
>DATCWO010000085.1:0-5211 GCA_036566325.1 Burkholderiales bacterium
GGGCAAGTCGGCGCAGTTCCCGTTGCATGTGTGGCTGCCCGATTCGATGGAAGGTCCGACGCCGATCTCCGCGCTGATCCATGCGGCAACGATGGTGACGGCCGGCATCTTCATGGTGGCGCGCATGTCGCCGCTGTTCGAACTGTCCGACACGGCGCTGTCCTTCGTCATGATCATCGGCGCGATCACCATGTTCTTCATGGCGCTGATCGCCATCGTGCAATACGACATCAAGCGCGTGGTGGCCTACTCGACGCTGTCGCAGCTCGGCTACATGACCGTCGCGCTCGGCGCGTCGGCTTACGGCGCGGCGGTGTTCCATCTGTTCACGCACGCCTTCTTCAAGGCGGTGCTGTTCCTCGGCGCGGGCTCGGTCATCATCGCCCTGCATCACGAGCAGGATATGCGTCGCATGGGCGGTCTGCGCAAATACATGCCGATCACCTATCTGACCGTGTTGATCGGTGCCATCGCCAACGCGGGACTTCCGCCGTTCGCGGGTTTCTTCTCGAAGGAAACCATTGTCGAGGCGGTGCACGTTTCCAACATTCCGGGCGCCGGTTTCGCCTACGTGCTGGCCGCTGCCGGCATCTTCGTGAGTGCGCTGTATTCGTTCCGTCTGGTGTTCTACGCATTCCACGGCAAGGAGCGTTTTAACGATCCGATTCCGGGCGAAGAGCTGAATAATCATGATGAAGAACCCGGGCACGAAGAGCACCATGGCGCGCCGCACGAGTCGCCTTGGGTGGTGACCGTGCCGCTGGTGATGCTGGCCATTCCGTCGATCTTCGCCGGCTTCCTGCTGGGCGACATGGTCTACGGCGATTTCTTCGGCGAGTCGATCTACTACTCACCGGCGCATCCGACCGTCGCGACCCTGATCGAACATTTCCACGGTCACTGGGCGATGGTGCTGCATGCGTTCACGACGCTGCCTTTCTGGCTGGCTGTCGGCGGCCTCGTCACCGCGTGGTTCCTCTACATCGTGCGGCCCGATCTGCCCGCCGTCATCCGCCAGAAGCTCGGCTTCTTCGTCCGCATCCTGGAGAACAAGTACGGCTTCGACGAGTTCAACCAGAAGGTGCTGGCCAACGGCGCCGTGCTGCTTGGCAAGGGCTTGTGGAAGGGCGGTGATGGCGCAGTGATCGACGGCTTCGTGGTGAACGGATCGGCCAGAACCATCGGCGCCTTCGCGCGCGTCATGCGACTGTTCCAGACCGGCTTCGTTTCGCAGTACGCGTTTGCGATGATCATCGGAGTGTTGGTGGTGCTGAGTCTGTGGCTCTATCGCCTCTGGTACGCGATGTAAGCGGGTCTGCACACAGACCTTCGAATTCAACCGAAATAACAGGCGTCACGCAGCGCGAGGAAGACCCTCTCGCTGCGACCGCCGACTGGATAGTTAAGAACAACGATGACCGCTGAAACTCCCTGGCTCAGCCTAGCGATCTGGATACCGATACTTTTCGGTGCGGCCGTATTGGCCACCGGCGCGGACCGCAACGCGCGTATTGCCCGCTGGCTGGCGCTGATCGGCTCCGTGATTGGTTTTCTGGTCACGATTCCGCTATTCACCGGCTTCGATACCGGCACGAGCGCATTCCAGTTCGTCGAACTGAAGCCCTGGATCGACCGTTTCAACATCAACTACCACCTCGGCGTGGACGGCATTTCCATGCTGTTCGTGCTGTTGAATTCGCTCATCACGGTGTTGGTGATCATCGCCGGCTGGCAGGTCATTCAGTCGCGCGTTGCGCAGTACATGGCCGCCTTCCTGATCATGTCGGGGCTGATGAACGGTGTGTTCTCGGCGCTGGACGGAATGCTGTTCTACGTGTTCTTCGAAGCGACGCTGATTCCCATGTATCTGGTCATCGGCGTGTGGGGCGGTCCGAACCGCGTCTATGCGGCGTTCAAGTTCTTCCTCTACACCTTGCTCGGCTCGCTGCTGCTGCTGGTCGGCTTCATTTATCTGTACGTCCAATCGAACAACAGCTTCTCGATCCCGGACTGGTTCAATGTGCCGATTGCGATGACGCCGCAGATTTTGCTGTTCTTCGCGTTCCTCGCTGCCTTCTCGGTGAAAGTCCCGATGTGGCCGGTGCATACGTGGCTGCCGGATGCCCACGTCGAAGCACCGACCGGCGGCTCCATGGTGCTGGCGGCAATCATGCTGAAGCTGGGCACCTATGGTTTCATCCGCTTCTCGCTGCCCATCCTGCCGGACGCCAGTCGTGAACTGGCGTGGCTCATCATCGCGCTGTCGCTGATCGCGGTGGTGTACATCGGCCTCGTCGCGATGGTGCAGTCCGACATGAAGAAACTGGTGGCGTACTCATCCGTTGCGCACATGGGCTTTGTCACGCTCGGCTTCTTCCTTTTCAACTCCATTGGCGTTGAAGGTGCACTGATCCAGGCGCTCTCGCATGGCTTCGTCTCCGCCGCGATGTTCTTCTGCATCGGCGTCATGTACGACCGCCTGCACAGTCGCCAGATCGCCGATTACGGCGGGGTGGTGAACAGCATGCCGAAGTTCGCCGCCTTCATGATGCTGTTCTCCATGGCGAACGCGGGCCTGCCGGCCACGAGCGGATTCGTCGGGGAATTCATGGTTGTCCTGGGCGCGATGAAAACCAATTTCTGGGTCGCCTTTGTCGCTGGGACCGCACTCATTACCGGCGCCGCCTATACACTGTGGATGTACAAGCGCGTGATTTTCGGCGCGATCGTCAATCCGCACGTCGCCGAGATGGAAGACATCAACCGGCGCGAATTCCTCGTGCTTGGCCTGCTTGCCATCGCCGTGCTGGCCATGGGGATCTATCCGTTCCCGTTCACCGAAGTCATGCATGCTTCCGTCGCCGACCTGCTCAAGCACGTCGCGGCCGGGAAGCTGTAAATCAGCGCATACGATTCACATTCCGATATGAACAGCACACTGCAATTGATCATGCCCGCGTATCCGGAGGTGTTTCTCCTGATCATGACGTCCATCATTCTGATGGTCGATCTGTATCTGCC
Organism: Burkholderiales bacterium; assembly: GCA_036566325.1. GTDB lineage: Bacteria > Pseudomonadota > Gammaproteobacteria > Burkholderiales > SG8-39 > ZC4RG42. The sequence continues at coordinate 3,022 of DATCWO010000085.1, forward strand.
GGAACGGCGTCGTTATTTAACTTACCTGTTGTCGCAAGTCACCTTGCTGGGTTGCGCCATCCTCACCATCGGGATGTTGCAGGCCACTAATGGCGAGACTGCTTTCGCCTTCAACGACATGTTTGTCGGCGACGTGATGAGCGATGTGCTGAAGCTCGTGACCTATATCGCCGTGTCGGCCTATTTCGCCTACTCGCGCGTATATCTGGCCGATCGCAAACTGTTGTCCGGCGATTTCTTCGTGCTGTCGCTGTTTTCGATGCTCGGCATGATGGTGATGATCTCCGCCAATCACCTCATCGCCCTGTATGTCGGTCTCGAACTGATGTCCCTGTGTCTGTACGCATTGATCGCGCTGAACCGGGATTCGGCCCAATCGACCGAAGCGGCGATGAAATACTTCGTGCTCGGCGCGCTGGCCTCCGGCCTGCTGCTGTACGGCATGTCGATGCTCTACGGTGCGACCGGCACGCTCTACATTCGCGAAATCGCCGACGTGATCGCGTCCGGCCAGGCCAATCACATCGTGCTGGTGTTCGGACTGGTGTTCATCGTTGCCGGCGTGGCGTTCAAGCTGGGTGCCGTGCCGTTCCACATGTGGATTCCCGACGTTTATCACGGCGCAACGAACGCCGTGACCTTGTTCATCGGCACCGCGTCCAAGCTCGCCGGCTTTGCCATGGCCATTCGTCTGCTGGTCAGCGGGTTGCTGCCGCTGGCATTCGACTGGCAGATGATGCTGATCATTCTGGCGGTGCTGTCGCTGGCGGTGGGCAACGTCGTTGCCATCGCGCAGACCAACATCAAGCGCATGCTGGGTTACTCCGCCATTTCGCATATGGGGTTCGTGATCCTCGGCCTGCTCGCCGGCGTGGTCGACGGCAACACCTTCGGCGCCGCCAACGCCTACAGCGCGGCGATGTTCTATGCGGTGATCTACGTACTGATGGGCCTGGGCGCCTTCGGCATGGTGCTGCTGCTGTCGCGCGAAGGCTTCGAGGCCGAGAACCTGTCGGACTTCAAGGGCCTCAATCAGCGCAGCCCCTGGTATGCCTTCATGATGCTGCTGGTGATGTTCGCCATGGCAGGCGTGCCGCCGACCGCCGGTTTCTACGCCAAGCTGGCCGTGCTCGAGCCGCTCATTGCGGCGGGCCATGTGTGGCTGGCGGTCTTTGCCGTGATCTGCTCGGTCATCGGCGCGTTCTACTACCTGCGCGTGGTGAAGCTGATGTACTTCGACGAGCCGGAAGATACCAGCCCGCTGCAGGCAGGGCTCGACATGCGCATGGTGCTGTCGGCCAACGGTCTGTCCATGCTCGTCCTCGGCATTCTGCCGGGACCGCTCATGGCGCTGTGCCTGTACGCTGCGCAGTCGCTCTGACGCGGAACGGGGGCACGTCGGTTGCCCGTGCGAAGGGATGTGAAAACAAGGGGGCGTAGCCCCCTTGTTCGTTTGGGCGAGCCTTCCGAGGAAACTGCATGAAACCCATCGACCTCACCGAACACCAACTCGATAGCGAAGCCGTGTATGACGGCGTGCTGCTACACGTCCGACGCGATAACGTGCGCTTGCCGGACGGCAAGACCGGCGTGCGCGAGTACATCGTGCATCCGGGCGCAGTCGCGATCCTTCCGCTGTTCGACGACGGCAGTATTCTGCTCGAACGCCAATATCGCTATCCGCTGCAGCAGGTGCTGATCGAGATTCCCGCCGGCAAGATCGATCCGGGCGAGGCGACCGCCAATACCGCCAAACGCGAGCTGCTGGAAGAAACCGGCTACCACGCCGACGAGTGGGCGTTCCTCACCACCATCCATCCCATCTGCGCCTATACCAACGAGCGGGTGGAAATCTGGCTTGCGCGCGGGTTGCGCGATGGCGGCGAACGCAATCTCGACGACGGCGAGTTTCTCGAAACCTTCAAGCTGCCGCACGCCGAAGCGATGGAATGGGTACGCACGGGAAAAATCTCCGACGTGAAGACCATCATCGCCATTCAGTGGGCGGAAAAAATCCTCTCCGGCCAGTGGCGAGTCGAGCCTGCCAGTTAAAAAGCATGGCGTCGTATGCCCGTAACATTGAACGGGCACACTCCCTGCACGTGTGGCGTATAACGCCCAGAAACGTGCAGACGATGAAAACCAAAATCCGCTTCAAACCCCGCAACACCGGTACCGCCGCTCGCCTTA
>DATCWO010000103.1:0-3808 GCA_036566325.1 Burkholderiales bacterium
CTGATCGTGCAATACCGGCGCGGTCATGAACAACGCCAGCATGCGCGCGAACGGCCAGGCATACATGCCGAGCCAGAGGGCGAGTTGATCGGAAGTGAATGAAATCATTCAGCCGATCATGAACGGAATGCTTTCATACAGCCGGCGCATGTACTCGGTCATGGTGGTGAGCATCCACGGGCCGGCGATGATGAGCACGACGAACAGGCCCACCAGTTTGGGAATGAACGACAGCGTCATTTCGTTGATCTGCGTCGCGGCCTGCAGCACCGATACGGCGAGGCCGACAATCAACGCGGTGAGCAACAGCGGCGCGGAAATCATCAACGTCATCTGCAAAGCCTGCTGGCCGATGGTGAGTACGGTTTGTGGCGTCATGGCATGCCTTTGATTTATGTCGCGCTATCCGAAGCTCGCCACCAGCGAGCCGAGCAGCAGGTTCCAGCCGTCCACCATGACGAACAGCATCAACTTGAACGGCAGCGAAATCAGCACCGGCGAGAGCATCATCATCCCCATCGACATCAGCACCGACGCAACCACCATGTCGATGATGAGGAAGGGAATGAACACCAGGAAGCCGATCTGGAACGCGGTCTTCAGTTCGCTCGTCACGAAGGCAGGTACCACGACGTGGAACGGCACCGCTTCCGGCGTCTGCACTTCGGGCTGCTGCGCGAGCTTCATGAATAGCGCGAGATCCGGCTCGCGCGTCTGCTTCAGCATGAAACCTTTCACCGGCACTTCGGCGCGCGCCAGCGCATCGTTGAACGACAGCTTGTTCTCGGTATAGGGCAGGTAGGCGTCGACGTACACGCGTTCCAGCGTCGGCGTCATGATGAACAGGGTTAGAAACAGCGCCAGACCGATGAGCACCTGGTTGGGCGGCGAGGTCTGCGTGCCCAGTGCATGCCGCAACAGCGACAGCACAATGATGATCCGCGTGAACGATGTCATCAGCAGCAGCACGGCGGGAATGAATGCCAGCGCGCTGAGCGTGAGCAGGGTCTGAATCGACAGCGTATAGGTCTGGCCGCCACCCGGCGCGGGGGTGCTGGTCAATGCCGTGATGCCGCCGCTTTGCGCCAGCGCGGGCAGTGGCAACAGCGCGATCAGCAAGATCCCGATGGTGGCGAGCAGCGACCATCGGGATGGATGCGCAGCGTCGTATCGGCGTGCGGGCTTAGGCACGTTCGTCTGCGCCGCTGCTGCGCATGGCGCGCGCACGCGCCAGCCAGTCGGCGAACTTCGGTGCGCCGGCATTGTGGTCGGGCAGGGCCTGGCGCGGCAGCGTGTGCAATGCCTGCACCTGTCCGGGCGCGACGCCCAGCACCAGCCAGGTGTCGCCGACTTCGACCACTACCACACGCTCCTTGGGCCCTACTGCGACGGCCGAGACGTTTTTCAATACGTTGTTGCTCGTGCCATGCAGTCGTTGCGTGCGCTTGAGTAGCCATGCCGCGCCGGCAATCACGCCAAGCACAAGCAGCAGCGCGAAAAATGATTGCAGCATCGCGCCGAGCGGCATGGCGGGGTTCGCTTCCGCCGCATATGCCGGGGCAGCGAGCAGGCACGACAGGAGCAACAGAAGCGCAGCCTTCATCGCATGCGACTCATTTGCTCAGACGGCGGATGCGTTCGGACGGCGTGATGATGTCGGTCAGGCGGATGCCGAACTTGTCGTTCACCACGACAACTTCACCTTGCGCGATCAGACAGCCGTTCACCAGCACGTCCATCGGTTCGCCGGCGAGGCCGTCGAGTTCGACCACCGAACCTTGTGCCAGCTGGAGAATGTTCTTGATCGGAATTTTGGTGCGGCCGAGCTGAACCGTGAGCTGCACGGGGATATCGAGAATCAGATCGATATCGTGCGGAAGCTCGTTGTGCGCACCGCCTTTAGTCAGCGGCTCGAACACATTCGCGGGCGCCGGGGTCGGCGCAGGCGCGGCAGTGGCGGAAGCCTGTTCGGCCAGCGCGGCGCCCCAATCGTCATCGACGGTGCTGGTGTCAGCCATTGTCTTCTCCCAGATTGTTTTCCTTCGCCGACACGGCGAGGATTTTTTCGATACGGATGGCGTGCCGTCCGTTCAGACTGCCGTACTTGCAATCGAAAATCGGTACGCCGTCGACTTGTGCGACCACGCTCTGCGGCATGTCAATCGGAATGACATCGCCCGGTTTCATGCTCAGCAGACTGCGTACGGTGGCGGGCATGTGGGCGAAATCGGCCACAAGTTCCACTTCTGCGATCTGCACCTGACGCGAAAGCATGCGTAGCCAGCGCGTGTCCGGCTCGTAACTGTCGCCTTGTGTGCTCGAATACAGCACGTCGCGAATCGGCTCCACGACGGCGTACGGAAAACAAATATGCAGGCTGCCGCCCGCGGAGCCGAATTCGATCTGGAACGAGGTCGTGATGACGATCTCGCTCGGCGTGGCGATGTTGGCGAACTGCGTGTGCATCTCCGAGCGCGTGTACTCCAGGCGCAGCGGGTAGACCGGCGCCCAGGCCTTCATGTAATCGTCGGCCACCGCGGTCAGCATGCGTTGAATGATGCGTTGTTCTGTTTGGGTGAAATCGCGACCCTCGACGCGCGTATGGAAGCGGCCGTCGCCGCCGAACATGTTGTCCACCACGGCGAACACGACGCTCGGATCGAACACCATCAGGCAGGAACCGCGCAGCGGCTTCAACTGCATGATGTTGATGTTGGTGGGGACGACGAGGTTGCGAATGAATTCGTTGTACTTCTGCACCTTCACCGGCCCAACCGAAACTTCGGGATTGCGCCGCATCAGGTTGAATAGACCCAGCCGCATCAACCGCGCGAAGCGCTCGTTGATGATTTCGAGCGTGGGCATGCGCCCGCGCACGATGCGTTCCTGCGTGGCGAGGTCGTACGGCCGCGGACCGTCGGTCGACTCCGCCGCGGGCGCCTCGTCGACTTCGCCGGTCACGCCCTTCAGCAGGGCATCGACTTCTTCCTGGGACAGAAACTCGGACATGGTCCTATCGCGCCGTCACGGTGAGTTGCGTCATTACTGAATCACGAAATCGGAGAGGTATACGCTTTCGATGCCCTTGGTCGGCTCCGGCAGCGTCATCGGTTTGCGCGACTCGAGCAGTATTTCCTGCATCAGTTGCTGCTTGCCTTCCATGCTCGAAATGTCGTCCGTGGTCTTGGAAGACAGCAACAGAATGATGCCGTTGCGAATGCGCGGCAGTTGCGTCTTTGCCGTCTCGATCGCAACTTCGTCGGAGGCCTCGAGCACGACGCCGACACGCAAGTAGTTATCGCCATCCTCACCGCGCAAATTCACCACGAAAGGTTCGAGCGCAAGGAACGACGGGGCGTGCGTGCGTTTCGCTTCGGCAGCTGTGGCGACCGCATCGGTTTCGCCATCCGCATCGGACGCCGGCTGCGTCGCGAACATGATGCCGGCGCCGCCGGCCGCGCTGATCAGCAGCGCAAGCAGGATCAGGAAGATGATTTTCTTCTTGCTGGTCTTCTTTTTCGGTGGTTGGTCCAGCGGTACGTCCTGCGGCCGCGCCGTTGCTTCGGGCTGCTTTGCCATGAGATTCCTTGTTCGCATCGGGAGCGACGGATCGCGCCCGGATTCCTGTTGCATGAATTATCGGCAGCGGGCACCCGGGTCAATGGGCCAAATACGATGGGGAATCGGGCCTAATTCGGAATCAGCGGAGAGCGGAGAGCTAAGAGCTAAGAGTTAAGAGCAAAAACCTGTACCGCCAACGCGCACGGGCGCCGCGTTTTCTGTGGCCGCTGTATTGCAAGCGCTTCGC
>DATCWO010000010.1:0-2848 GCA_036566325.1 Burkholderiales bacterium
CACCGCATCGGTATGGCACACGCCGGTGGCCACAATTCTGACGAGCACTTCATTTACGCCCGGTCCCGACAGGTTCATCTCTTCGATTGAAAAGGGTTCGCGCTGTGCATGGGTGATCGCTGCTTGAATCTTCATATCAGACCCCGGCTTGGAAAATACCGCTTGAAACGATTCCATACCGCTGCGCAAGCATGGGGCCACCCACTTCAGCATGGCACCGCATGCGACAAGGGATAGTCAAATCGCTGAGGCAATGCGGGCCAGCTTAAATCCCGTCGCCTCATCAATAGCGGTAGCAATTCCGACGCCTTAATGGCGTCTTGCCACGCGCGGGTCATTGCGGCGTCGGCCCATCACTTCATGCAATATCGCCGTACCGCATCGGCGCCGGGGACAGGACAACCTGTTCCGGAGCGATCGGGAATGATTGCATTGCGTCCTGGATATACATCGCAGCATGGGACGTCGCTCATACGGTCACCGGATGAGCAGCTACAGCACGCTGATCAAATAAGCTTTTGCGTACCGGGGACGAGTGTGGGCATGCGCGAAGCGTTAGCCGGCGTTACCGCCCTCGCTCACAACCACGCCCGATCGGCAGTGAAGTCGATGGTGAGCCAGAATTTCGGCCAAGAGGCATCCAGGCGTGTGGCAATTGCGCGCCGCATGACGTCGGCCGTTGCGGCATCGATTATTTCGTTCGGTGCGACGAGCACGTGGATCTCGACCAGGCGCGTGCGGCCAATCTTCGCGACATGGCTGGAGTAATCAATAAAACCGCGTTCGGCAACAAACTCATCCATCGCTGCACGGACGCGATGATCCAACTCGTCAGGCGCGACCATCATCACTTCGCGCAGCGCGCGTAGGAGCGTCGCGGCCGGCACGGGCAACATGGCGAGTGCCATGCCGAGCAGCGCAATCGCATCGATGTAGGGAATCCAGCTCTCCCATGCCGTGTGTCGCAACGCAACGGCGACTGCAAACGCAACGAGCAGCGCCAGGCTGAGAAATCCGCCGATCATCCAACTGCGCGAATCCAGCACAAGCAAAGCTGACTTGAGCCGGCGCGCACGAATACCCATGTACGCGGCCATACCGAATCCGGCAAGACACAGCACGCTCACCCATGCCGCACCGGCGCCATACGACACTTCGCGTCCGCCGCCCAGCAGGTCGTGAATGGCATTGATCATGGCGTAGATGCAGGCGATAGTGAGAATGGAACTACCGAGGGCGACGACTAGCGGTTCCAGATGCCAGTAACCAAACTGGAAGCGCTCGCTTCCTTCCTGCCCGAGCAGCCTGGATACCGCCAGCGAAGCGAACGTCAGCATCACATCGACGAAGCAATACATGCCGTCGAACACGATCGCCTGCGAGCCCGTGATCAACCCGATGGTTACACCCAGCAGGCCGATCACTATTGTCGCCGCGATGGAAAACTTCAGCGCGCGTTGTTCCTCGTTCGCCTGCATAGCTCCCGCTTCTGTTCGCCTACTTCCTTGGCATCGCAGCCCAGTCCACATCGAAGTCCCGCACCGCTTAAGCGCGCCTGTGCGAGAAATCTACATGACGAGCTGTCCACTGCCGGTAACGAGCACGAGCGACCACAGCGCCACCCGCGCCTTAAGCGGGGACGGCGACAACGGAATGCTTCGGCCCGGAGCAGAAGATAACCCGGTTCCCGTCGACGACGATGCCTTCCGTGGCGGACGACCGTACTCCCGACCATCGCGTAACATTGGCGCGTCCGGCGAGGCGTCGTTATGAATGTAAACGGAACGTGGAACAGGTTGCGGGCACTGCTTCAGGCGGAACTGCGCCATCTCACAACCGTACATGCCAGCGATCGCCCCTGGCAGATGCCGCTATGCGCGGCGCTGGCGTCGGGCCTGCCACTTTTCATCGGGGCGTATTTCGATCATCTTGACCACGGCCTCATCGCGACACTGGGCGGCCTGGTATTTCTCTACACACCCGAAACGCCGCTCTACCATCGTCTCGTTTCACTGATGGCGTGTGCATTCGGCATGAGCGCGTCCTATGCGCTCGGAGTGATGGCGGGCTTTTTCCCGCTGCTGCTGGTGCCCATGCTGACGTTCATCGCGATCATTGTGACCATGGTCTGCCGCTACTACTCGGTCCCGCCACCGGGTAGCTTGTTTTTCATCATGGCGGCGTCCATCGGCGCGTTCTCGGCGGCCGACCCGCTGCAGGTGCCGCTGCAAGTCGGCCTCGTGACCATGGGTTGTCTGCTCGCCTGCCTCATCGCCTTCTTCTACAGTCTGTACGTGCTGCACACTCGAGAGCCCCTACCAGTGAAGCCGCGTCCGCGAGCGACTTTCGATTACGTCGTGTTTGATTCGGTGGTGATCGGCACCTTCGTTGGCATTTCCCTCATGCTGGCGCAACTCTTCCAAGTCGAGCGGCCCTACTGGGTGCCCGTAAGCTGTCTCGCCGTCATCCAGGGCGCCTCGCTGCGCGCTGCATGGAACCGCCACGTGCAGCGAATCATCGGCACGGCGGTCGGCCTGCTCGTTGCCTGGGGACTTATGGCGCTACCGCTCGACAACTGGACCATCGCGCTCACGGTGACGGCGTTGGCGTTCATAATCGAAACCATGGTGGTTCGCCACTACGGCATCGCGACCGTGTTCATCACACCGCTGACGATTTTCCTTGCCGAAGCCGCGCACTTCGGCCTGAGTTCGCCCGATGCCATCATCGTCGCGCGCTTCTACGATACGGCGCTGGGCTGCGTGGCCGGCATGCTCGGCGCCATATGCCTGCACAACGAGCGCTTTCGCACAGTGCTAAGCCGGCCGCTCAAACGACTCGCGCCGGC
>DATCWO010000036.1:0-3275 GCA_036566325.1 Burkholderiales bacterium
GATTGGGCCGCGCGGCTCAACTCACGCAGCGCCTCGCCGGCACCCTGCTGCAGCGGCGCTTGTCCGTTCAGCATCGAGCGTTCGGCCTGGTCGATTGCCTGCTGCACCGATTCGAGGGTTGCATGTGCTTGCGGCGCAACGTCCTTGTTGATCTGCTCCATCAGCAATGCGGTCTGCGCGAGCGTCTTGTTCAGTTCCGTGCCAATTTCGTTCAGCGGCAATTTTTCGAGCCGTTTGGCGATGGCCCGTACCGTCTTTTGCAATTCCTGCAGGTCGCCGTGCTGCGTCGGCAATTCCAACGGTCTTTGTCCGACGTTCAGCACGAATTTCGGCGCGTCCGGAAAATAATCGAGCGCGACATAGAGTTGACCGGTGAGCAGATTGCCCGTGCGCAGTTGCGCCCGCAAACCGCGGTCGATGAGCGTCTGCATGATCTTGGCGCCCTGCTCCCGCGGAGGGCGTTCGCCGTGCACGCGTTCCCACAGCCGCTCTGGGTAAAAACTGACATCGACCAGCGTACGAAAAGTCATGTGTTCAGAGTTGTATTGCAATCCGAGCGCAGTGACTTCGCCGACCGGGACGCCCATGAATTCCATCGGCGCTCCCGGTGCGAGACCGCGCAGCGAATCTTCAAAGACCAGCAACATATCCACGACTTCAGTGACCGGCTTCTGCAACGCAATGTCGCGCTTGGCATGCAAGACGAAGGCGCCCGAAGCCGGCGCCGGCGTTTGATCAAGCGCCGCATGCAACGGCGTCTGGAAAGCGATCCCGCCGATTACGAGCGCGCTCAATCCTTCCGTGCGCACACTGAGTCCCTCGGTGTTCAATGCGACATCGACGCCGCTGGCGTTCCAGAACCGCGTGTTCGCGTTGACGTACTTGTCGTAAGGCGCGTGCACGAATATTTTCAGCTCGACCCCCTGCCCATCGGGATCCAATTCATAGGCGACCACCGACCCGACCTGAATGCGTCTGAAGAATACCGGTGCGCCGATATCGAGCGAACCCAGTTCCTCGGCACGCAGGATGTACTGTTTGCCGGGTAGATCACTGGTCACGATCGGCTGATTTTCAAGGCCGACAAAACGCTCACTGCGTTTTTTAGCTTTGCCAGGATCGACGCTGATATAGGAGCCCGACAGCAAGGTTCCCAGTCCGGATACCTGGCCGCCGGCGATGCGCGCCCGCACCACCCAGAAGCGTGTGTCTTCGGCGAGCAGATCGCGCGCGCTCTTGTCGAGTTCAGCGGTGACGACGACCGATTTCAGGTCGGGCCCAAGGTGAATCTCCCGCACCACGCCGATGTTCACATCCTTGTATTTCAGCTTGGTCTGCCCGGCTTCCAGCCCTTCCGCAGTCTTGAACGTGATCGTGATGGTCGGCCCCTGCTCGAGTACCGCTTTGACCGCGACCCAGCCACCGATCAACGCCGCGACGAGCGGAATGATCCAGACCAGCGGCAAAGACCAGCGCCGGCGTGGCGCCGCCGTTGCTTGTGGGATGTCGTCGGCGTCGGGCTGGTCGTTCATTGCTCGTCCACCGGATCCCAGGTCAGGCGCGGGTCGAATGCTTCGGCCGCGAATATGGTCAGCACCACCACCGCGCCGAATGCCACGGCGCCGGCGCGCGGCACAATGGTGGCGAGCGCATCGAGTTGCACCAGCGCGACCAGAATCGCCACCACATAGACATCCACCATTGACCAGCGGCCCACCGCTTCGACGACGCGGTAGAGCTGTGTCCGTTCCAGCGGCCGCCAGCGCGAGCGCCGCTGGGCGAGCACGAGCAGAAACGTCAACGCGAACATCTTCGCCAGCGGGACCAGGATACTGGCGAAAAAAATCAGCAACGCGATCGGCCACGAACCATGCAGCCAGAGATAGACGACGCCGCTCATGATGGTGTCGCTCTGCTGGCCGACGAGTGAACGCGTCTGCATGATCGGCAGCAGATTGGCCGGGATATAGAGGATGTAAGCGGCAAGCAGAAACGCCCATGTGCGCTGCAGACTTTCGGGCTTGCGCGCATGCACTGCAGCGCCACATCGAACGCATACACAGTCGTGCCCATGCGGACGTTGCAGCAGGCTGCAACTGTGGCAAACGAACAATCCGCGGCGCAGTGCCGTAATGGCGCTCATGAAGCGACGCCTCCGATAGCCTGGGGCGCACGCGACCGCCGGCGCAACTTGTCGATTCGCTCCCATACATCCGCGGGTTCGAAGTGAACTGCGGCGGCGGCCAACAGGATGACCAGACCGGCGAAAGACCACATCGCAATGCCCGGTACGACACGCGCGATGCCGGCCAGCTTAACCAGCGATACCAGCACGCCGAGAATGAACACTTCGATCATGCCCCACTGGCGCAGGCTTTGAACGAAGCGAAAGACGAATGCGAACCCGGGCAATTCGCGCCCCCAATGCAGGGGCGCAAGCATGTAAAGCATGCCGCCGATCTGCAAGGCGGGTCCAAGCACGGTGGTGACAAAAACAAGAATCGCGACGGCGGGCTGGCCCTGCTCTTTCAGCGCAAGCGCGGCGCCGATCAAGGTGGCTACCGTGCGCTGCCCCTGTATTTCCATCGCCACGATCGGAAAGGACACCGATACGACGAACAATAAAGCCGCGCCGAGTTGGCAGGCCAGTGCACGGCGCAGACTGTCGCGCCGATTGCGCCGCAAGGTGGCGCCGCAACGGCGGCAGCGCATCGCGCCGCCGGGTGGCGGTGCAGCCGTGTGTTGCAGCAAGTCGCATTCGTGGCACGCGATCACGCCGCCCCTCACTTCACCGTACAGCCGCGTCCTTCAATGCAGGCGGCATAGGCGCGCGGATGTTGCCTGCTCGCGCGCCGGCTGTTGCGGCGCGCTCAGGCACCGCCTCTCATTGCACCGATCGCGGCACCAGTTCCCGCTCCCCGCGAGAACCTTTACGCTCACCCTGCCGCGTCGAGGAGCAATACATTCACCAGCGCCGCTGTCCGCTGGGCTGTACGTAGTGCATCGCTTCGTTGGCAGCCGCTTCGGCCCACTTATCGATAAGCGCTTGCAAGTCCGCGGCGGTAACTTTCTGACCTTTATCGCCTTCCTGTTTCAGCCGTTCGCCACGCCCGCTACGGACGGCTGCGTAAAGACGTTCGTTGGTCACGCTGTCGGTCCCCTTGCTCTCGATGTTAATCACCGCCTCCTCGGGACGGCCGCTCACTGCAGCCTTGGCGGTCGTGATGACAAGCGCGATCGGCACGTATTGGTAAGGCTTCAGCCCTTCGGTTTGG
>DATCWO010000177.1:0-5249 GCA_036566325.1 Burkholderiales bacterium
AACGGCAGGCCCTCTTCCACGGCAAACTGGATTTCGCCATCGTGCCGCCGCTCCTGCGCCACGATGGTGTCCTCGATGGCTTTCATGCTGCGTTCCGGAAAAGCGCGCCGGACGCCGCGACCCTCGGCGAACAGATGGCGAACGAAGCGGGTTAGCGACGACATCTTTCAACAGATCCCGATTGAACTGCTGCGGCAAAAATCCTCGCAAGCCAAAGCGACGAAGCCAAGTTCGCTATGTCCTTGCTCATACAGACGCGCGCATTCACGACCATCCTCGATCATTGCTTGGCCCCTTACCATCTTCCCGAAGCGCCGCCACCACCGAAGCCGCCTCCGCCGCCCGACCAGCCACCGCCTCCGAAACCGCCTCCGCCACCCCAACCGCCACCACCTAAGCCGCCACCCCCCCAGTGACCGCCGCGCCCGACCCGGCCGCCGCGCGAACCACCCATGGTGAGCGCGAAAATAAAGGCCAGAATCGCGGCGCCAATGCCTGCGATCAGCGAACCCGCGATCAACCAGGCAATCGCTCCGGCGATACCGCCGGTGATCATGGAGCCGAACAGCTTGCCGAATATCGCGGCGAGCACGCCGCCGCCGATAATGGTGAACATCAACAGCATCACGAACAGCGACTCGTAATCCTGACCGCGCGCCTCGCCGCGCACCGCCTCGGGCAGCTGTTCGCCCGCGATCGCGCGCATCAGCGTGCGCGATGCCTCTTCCAGCCCGCCGTAGAAATTTCCTTCGCGAAAACGCGGATTCATGATGTTGCGACGAATACGATCGGCGATGACATCGGGAATCGCGCCCTCCAGGCCGCGACCGACTTCGATACGCGCGGTCCGATCCTGCACGGCGACCAGGATCAGAAGGCCGTCATCGATTTTTGCGCGACCGATCTTGTTCTGGTCCACCACCCGGATCGAATACTGATCGATGGTTTCAGGCTGCGTGGTGGGCACGATCAGAATCGCAATCTGACTGCCCTTGCTGCGCTCGAACTCCAGCAGCTGCTGTTCGAGCGAGGTGCGTTGCTCGGCGCTCAACACGCCGGCCAGATCGGTGACCGGGCTCTTGAGCGTGGGCACGGCCTGCTCCTGCGCGTGCGCCCATGCGGCGCCGCACAGCAGCAGGATGAGAACGAAACGACTGAGCATCAGCAACGCAAAGGCTTGCGGTTACTGTGCCGGCGCCGGCGCGGCGCCGGGACCGCGCGCAGGCTCGGCACTGCGCGGCGCGCCGAAATCCACCGACGGCGGCTTGGCGATTTCCGTTTCGTTTTCCACGGTGAAATTCGGCTTCACCTTGTAACCGAACAGCATGGCTGTCAGGTTGGTGGGAAAACTCCGCGTCAGGCCGTTGTACTCCTGCACTGTCTTGATATAGCGATTGCGCGCGACGGCAATGCGGTTTTCCGTGCCTTCGAGCTGCGCCTGCAGATCACGGAAATTCTGGTCGGCTTTCAACTGCGGATAGTTTTCCGCCACGACCAGCAGGCGCGACAGGGCCGATGTCAGATTGGATTGCGCCTCCTGGAATCGGGCGAAGGCCTGCGGATCGTTGACCAGTTCCGGCGTCGCCTGAATGCTGCCCACGCGCGCACGGGCTTCGGTAATCTGCGTCAGCACCTGCTGTTCGTGCTGCGCGTAGCCCTTCACGGTGTTGACCAGATTGGGGATGAGATCGGCGCGACGCTGGTATTGATTGAGCACTTCCGACCAGGCCGCCTTCACCGCTTCGTCCTGCGACTGAAACTGGTTGTAGCCGCAGCCGGAAAGAATGAGCGCACACAGCATCACAAGTGCAGTTTTGACTTTACGCACAGTCGATCTCCTCTGGTTTTAGATTTATTGCGGCGCCACGCGTGTGGTGGCAGGGACCGCGTGGAGCTACGCGGGTTCGGCAGCGCACAATTCCTTCATCGTTGCCCGTGCGAAGCACAAATCCTCCCAAGCCTTGGCCTTGTCGGCCAGCGTCCGCAAGAGATAGGCCGGATGGTAGGTCACGATCAGGGGCACGCCGTTGTAGTCGTGCCGCTTGCCGCGCATGCTCGCAATGCTGGCGTCGCTACCAAGCAATGTTTGCGCCGCAAAGCGACCCATCGCGACGATGAGCTTTGGTTGCACCAGTTCCACCTGTCTCGCAAGGAATGGTGCGCACTGCGCGATCTCGTCCGGCTCCGGATTGCGATTACCCGGTGGCCGGCACTTGAGGACATTGGTAATGTAGACATGCTGCTGTCGATCGAGTCCGATCGCCGCGAGCATGTTGTCCAGCAGGCGGCCGGCCTGGCCGACGAAGGGCTCGCCGCGTGCATCCTCTTCCGCCCCGGGAGCCTCGCCGATGATCATCCAGTCGGCTTGGGCATTGCCCCCGCCATAGACGGCCTGCTTGCGCGTTTTGCACAAACTGCAGGCGGTGCAGACGGCAACCGCCTCGCTCAATTCCTGCCACGGCATGCGCGCGATGAGTGCGTTGCGCATGTCTTGCGCATCTTCGTTCGCCGCGGCGGTCGCATCAACGACGGCGGTGTCATTCGAGGGCGCGACCGTGCGCAGCCGCCACACCGGCGTCAGCCCCATTTCTTCGAGCAGTGCGAGACGACGCGGAGTCATAGCGACAAGGTCAGGACCAGCGCATCTTCGCGCCCGTCGTTGGCGGGATAGTAGCCGCGGCGCAATCCGACCTGCTTGAAGCCGCGACGGATATACAGATGACGAGCCGCTTCATTGGAGGGGCGCACTTCCAGACACAACGTACTCATCTTCTGGTGCTTAACGAGATCGATGAAATGTTCGAGCAGGCGCGCACCATAACCATTGCGCTGAAACGGCGCAGCGATGCTGATGTTCAGCAAATGCGCCTCGTCCACGCCCATCATCAACACACCGTAACCGATCAGCGCATCGGTCTCGGAGCGATACACCCAGCACTCGTAGCCCGCGCTGATGGAATCGCGGAAATTGCCGGGTGTCCAGGGAAAATCATAGACCTCGCGCTCGACCACGATGACTTCGTCGAGATCGCGCGACTGCATCGGTTCGACCCGGGGCCGGGAGGCGAGAACTGCGCTCATCGTTCGCTCGTCTTCAGCGCAACCTTGTCGCGCAGATAAAAAGGCGCCGCAGTTGCGGCATCACCACCCTCGCCCGCCGCAAAACGCGGCAGCGCAAGAGAAATCATGGCGGTCGCAGTGGGAAAGATCTCGGGTTTCGTGCGCGACAGATGCCCGGCGTGACGCTGTTGCAGCGCTTCGGCGTAGGCCGCGAAGCCGTTACCGCAACCGATCCAGTCAGTCCCTGGCGGAAGCGGGACACCGGCCGGCGGATACAAACCCGGTGCCATTACCGTCGTCCATTTCCCCTGTTGCCGCTGGTAAATCGCATGGTACACCTCGCTCATGCGTGCATCGATGCACGCAATCACGCGATCTTCGCCGCTCGCTTCAGCGATTGCAGCCAGCGTGCCGACACCGAGCACACGCGCGCCGACCGCCAGCGCAAGCCCCTGCGTGACCCCGCAGGCGATACGCAATCCGGTGAACGAGCCGGGCCCTTCGCCATAAACGATGCCATCCAGATCGCGCGCAGTGAGATCGGCCTGCTTCAGCAACGCCTCCACTTCCTGCAGGATCAACTCGGCGTGGCGCTGGCCGGCCACGCTGTCGGACGCATACAGTTCTCCACCGGCGGAAAGCGCGACGGATAGGCGATCGGTGGAGGTTTCGAGTGCAAGAACGTTCATGAGGCACGTAGGGCTGCGAGCCACCGCATTGTAACGTGCCGACGCGTGCTATTTATTCGGCCCGATCAGATGCCGTTGCAGCAGCGCCAACAGACGGGCCGGTTCCACCGGCTTGCCCAACGTCGCGCGCACGCCGGCCTGCGCCAGCGCCGTCTCGTCAATGACATCGCCGCGACCGGTGTAGAGAATGACCGGCAGCGCCGGATTGAGCGCCGCCAGTTCCTGGGCCAGTTGCAGTCCGGTCATATGCGGCATGGTGAAATCGGTCAACACGATGTCGTAGCGATCGGGTTGTTCAGCGATCGCCTCGCACGCCAGACGCCCATCGTTTGCGAGCGTTACCTGCAAGCCCCAGATCATCAGCAGATCGCGCATATATTCGGCGACCGCACCCTCGTCCTCGACCACCAGCACATGGCCGTTCAACGTTTCGCGCGGAATGGCGCTGCGCGATTTTTCCGGGGGCGCTTCATCGACCGCTTGTTCGGACAACGCATACAGCACGCGAAAGCGCGCCCCGCGCCCTGGCCCCGTTTCGACCACGACATGCCCGCCCTGCCGGTGCACGATGCCATGCACCGTGGCGAGTCCCATGCCGCTGCCCTTGCCGACATCCTTGGTGGTGTAGAAAGGCTCGAACATTCTGTTCAGCACTTCGGCATCGATGGCCGGCCCGTCGTCCGCGACCGAAACTTCAAGATACGTACCGCTGAGCGACTGATGGCAGCTTGCGCATATCGCTTCGGCGACGTCGATCCGCCGTGCACCGATTTCGATATGCCCGCTGTCTTGCATCGCATCGCGCGCATTGATGCACAGATTGAGCAACACCTGATCGAACTGCACCGGATCGATCAGCACCGGCGGCAACCCGGCTTCTACCCCGTTTGTCGAAAGCGTCACCATTGCCGGCAAAGAGGAACGCAACAGCCGTATCGCTTCAGCGATGCGCGCCGCAACGCCAAGCGGTCGCGGTTGTCCACGCTGACCCCGACTGAACGTAAGCATCTGCTGGATGAGATCGCGCGCCCGATTGCATGACAATTCCGCACGCTCCAGATAGTCGGCGAGTTTGCGATCCTCGCGCGCCTGCGATCGTTCGCCGGCGAGCACGATGTAACCCATGATGCTGGTCAGCAGATTGTTGAAATCATGCGCAATACCGCCGGCAAGCTGACCGATCGCTTCCATTTTCTGCGCCTGCAGCAATTGCGCTTCCATCTGCGCGCGCTGCGCCTCGCTACGGGTGCGTTCGATTTCGGCGGCCGCGCGCACCGCAAGAATCTTGAGCATCGCTTCGGCCAGATGCGCATCGTTCATGGGCAGGCGGCGCATGACGGCAATCAGCCCGAGCGCGTGCCCGGTGGAATCGTTCAATGGGAACGCGGCGTAGCTGTCGAAGCCGAGTGAGACGAACATCGAGTCGGCCGGATACGTATTGCGCGCCTCGCCAGCCAGGAAATAAAAACTGCGCCCGACCACCAGCGCGCAGGGACTGCC